>JBJEKV010000001.1:0-7795 GCA_051878815.1 Anaerotardibacter sp.
AAAATGTTATCAAGGTTGTTCTTGATGAGTTGACCATTCTCTTAGGTCAGTCGGATTCTAAGTTGGTACTTTCTTCTCGCATTCCAAACGTCATTATGCTCGTTGGTTTGCAGGGTTCTGGTAAAACCACCGCGGCGGCAAAGCTCGCTTATTTGCTCAAGCAGCAAAATCACCAGCCTTTGCTCGTTGCCTGCGACGTGTATCGCCCTGCTGCAGCCGATCAGTTGGAGACGTTAGCTAACGAAATTGGCGTTCGTATTTATAGAGGCGAAGGAAAAGACCCCGTTGCTATTGCTAAGGAAGGTATTCAGGACGCAATTGATTCCTTGCGCGACGTGGTTATTATCGACACCGCTGGTCGTTTGCACGTTGATGAAGAAATGATGGCTGAAGCTGAGGCTATCAAGAAGGCAACAAAGCCTGATCAGATTCTTATGGTTGTTGACGCCATGACTGGTCAGGACGTCGTAAACGTTGCACAGGCATTTGCTGAGCGCGTTGATTTTGACGGCGTAATCATGTCTAAGATGGACGGCGACGCTCGTGGTGGTGGCGCACTTTCTATCAAGCAGATCACAGGCAAGCCTATTAAGTTTATCTCTATGGGTGAAAAGCCAGATTCCTTAGAGGAATTCCATCCTGATCGTATGGCTAAGCGAATCTTGGGTATGGGTGACGTTATCAGCCTTATTGAAACGGCATCTCGTATTAACGCTGAAGATTTCGAACGCGAAGAGACCGAGCGTCTTCAGAAGGGCACCATTAATCTGAACGACTTTATTGCTATGAATAAGCAGGTTCGCAAGATGGGTGGTATCCAAAAGCTTGTTGCTGCACTTCCTGGTGGTGATAAGGCTTTGAAGGATGGCCAGGTTAACGAGCGCGCTCTTGATGAAATGGAAATTATGATTTCTTCCATGACTCCTTACGAGCGTGAGCATCCAGAGTGCTTGAATGGTTCTCGTAGGGCGCGTATTGCAAAGGGTGCTGGTGTAAGCATTGCTCAGCTTAACCAGATGTTGAAGAAATTCAACGAAGCGAAAAAGCTGATGAAACAAATGAATGCTTACCAGGAAAAGAATAAAAAGAGACCTAAAAAGGGAAAGAAGGGCAAAAAGAGCAAGGGAATGCGCAGAGGTATGGGAGGTATTCCTGGTCTTTCGCCTTCAGATATGAAAAAGATGCAAGACATGCTTTCAGGACTTGAACAAAAGTAAAAAGACAAGTATCATAAGAAATTGCTGTTTTGCGACTAATTATGTCGTGTATGAAAGTTTAAGAAGGAGATTGTCTCAATGGCAGTAAAAATTCGTCTCGCCCGCCACGGCGCTAAAAAGGCACCTTACTATCGTGTAGTTGTAGCTGACTCTCGCGCTCGTCGTGACGGTCGTTTTATTGAGCAGGTTGGTACTTACAATCCATGCACCAACCCAGCAGCAGTAAACATTGATCTTGAGAAAGTTGATCAGTGGATCAGCAATGGTGCACAGCCTACTGATACCGTAGCTCGTCTCATTGAAGCAGAGCGTAAGAACGCATAACAATGGCTTACTCTTCTGAAGATATTGCAAATCTAGTTCGTAGTCTGGTGACTCCTTTAGTGGATAATCCAGAAGAGGTAGCAATTTATTCGGCAGATCTTGAAGACAACACCGTATTGATTGAAGTTCGTGTTAACGAAGAAGATGCGGGCAAAGTAATTGGTCGTCAGGGTCGAGTAATTAAAGCAGTGCGCACTTTGTGCCGTGCTGCTGGCTCCCGGAACGGTTTTCACGTAGAAGTTGAACTTGTAGATTAATGAGTGCGTGGGTTAACGTAGCAAAATTAACTAAAGAAAAGACTCTAGAAGGAGGACTCCTTGCGCATAGCGTACAGGGTCTTCCTTTTTTGCTTACCGTTGGTCTTGAGGTAGCATTCGTGCCTCCAATTATTAATTTCCCTCGCTATGCAACGGTATGCCAGGTTGATCATAAAGGTAATGATAACTACCTGGTTTACTTTGAAGAGATTGATTCTATCGACATGGCTGAGAAGCTGGTAGGTCATTATTGCTTAGTTCGAAAAGCAGATTTACCAGAAGGTTGGGATGCTAACCCTCTTGATCTCTATACGTCTTTTACGGTGGAAAACCAGGATGGTATGGTGCTTGGTCACGTTCTTCGCATTGAAGAAAACCCTGCTCATCCACTCCTTGTTGTGTCGTATGAAGAAAAAGAAATCTTAATTCCTCTTGTTGAAGAGCTTCTCATTGATATCAATGAAGATGCTCAGCGAATTATTATGCAAATTCCTCAAGGTCTTTTGGAGTTATAGCTAAGTCTATGATTATTGAAACTCTTTCAACATTTCCTCATTGTTATGATTCGGTTATGAATGAATCTATCATGCGTCGTGCGCAGGAGAAGGGTATTTTGAAATTTGAAGCCCATGACTTGCGTGATTGGACTCATGATAGGCATCGCACAACCGACGATGAGCCTTATGGTGGAGGCCAAGGTCTGGTAATGAAATGCGAGCCTATTTTCGAAGCAACCGATGAGTTGTTTGCTCGCTTTGAAGAAAAACCGTATGTGATTTTTCTTTCTCCAACTGGTCAGCAGTTTAACGAAGAGATTACCCTTGATCTTGCAAAAAAAGACCACTTGTTTTTTATCTGTGGCCACTACGAGGGAATTGACGAGCGTTGTTATACGCTTGCTGATAAAGTGATTTCACTTGGTGATTATGTATTAACCAGTGGAGAACTCGCCTCTATGGTGGTTATTGATGCAGTCGTTCGCCGGCTGGATGGTGTATTGGGGGACGAAAAAAGCTCGGTCGACGAAAGCTTTTATAATGGGCTTTTGGAGTATCCGCAATACACTCGTCCGGCTTCCTACAGAAATATGGATGTGCCTGAAATTCTTCTTTCGGGCCATCATGCAAATATTGAAGCCTGGAGAAGGCAACAAAGTATTGAGCGCACGTTTAAGTGGCGCCCAGATTTGCTTGAAACCGCAGATCTGACAGAAAAAGAAAGAGCTTATATTAAGACTCTTTCCTAAGAAAACGGGACTCCTTGTTCCCGTTTTTGTGCATTTATAAACCGTAATATGGGGCTTGCTCTTGAGCTAAGGAAGGAGAATAGTGAATTCTGGAAATCATGCCATGTATCAACGTCCAAGTTTGTTGAAGCGTTTTTTCAGCTTTCTTTTGATGATTGTTGTGGTCATTGGTGTTTCTTTTGGTTTGAGAACGTATGTGATTGAGCCTTTCCAGATTCCTTCTGGTTCAATGGAGGAAACCATCATGACGGGAGATATGGTTTTCGCTGAAAAAATCTCCTATGCGCTTGATGACCCTAAACAAGGGGATATTATCGTTTTCTCTGATCCTCAAGTTCCTTCCCGTGTTCTTATTAAGCGCGTAATTGCAACTGAAGGTCAAACGGTTTCTATGCAGGATGGCGCAGTATACGTTGACGGCGTCCGCTTGAAAGAAGACTACACCATTGGAAAATCAAACCCTCTTTCTACTATTTCGGGGGTAAAAATTTCTTATCCTTATACCGTACCTGAGGGTGAAATTTGGGTAATGGGAGATAACCGCGAGCATTCTTCAGATTCTCGCTATTTTGGCTCTATTGATAGGGATACTGTTATCGGAAAAGCAGTATTAATTTATTGGCCTTTGAATCATATTGGCACCCTCTAACATTTGCCGTTATCTTGCGGCGTCTCGTTCGAAATAATCTTTTCTTCTACTAGAATGAGTAGTCGAAGTTTTTGATAAAAGGAGAGTTATGTCAGCCACTAAAGTACCTGCAGATGCATTGTCTTTCCAGGACATTATTTTACGTTTGCAAACTTATTGGGCATCTCAAGGATGCGTTGTAATGCAGCCTTACGATAATGAGGTTGGTGCAGGCACCTTCCATACTGCAACTACCCTTCGCAGCTTGGGTCCAGATGCATGGAAAGCAGCATATGTTCAGCCTTGTCGTCGTCCTGCTGACGGTCGTTATGGTGAGAATCCAAACCGTATGCAGCATTACTATCAGTTCCAGGTTCTTTTAAAGCCTTCCCCTGACAATGTTCAGGAATTGTATTTGAATTCTTTGCGTGCAATCGGCATTGAAGTTGAGAAGCACGATGTTCGTTTTGTAGAAGACGACTGGGAGAGCCCAACGCTTGGTGCTTGGGGTCTTGGTTGGGAAGTATGGCTCAACGGTATGGAAGTAACTCAGTTTACGTACTTCCAGCAGGTTGGTGGTTTTGAATGCAATCCAGTTCCTGCAGAGATCACCTACGGTCTTGAGCGCTTGGCTATGTATATCCAGGGCGTTGATTCTGTATATGACTTGGTATGGTCTCGCGGTGAAGATGGCTCTGTGTTCACCTATGGTGACGTTTTCTTGGAAAATGAGCGCCAGTTCAGCGCATACAACTTTGAGGTTGCTGACACCGACTTCTTATTTGGCGAATTTGATCGCTACGAAAAGGAATGCTTGGCAGTGCTCGAAGCAGGTCTTCCTCTTCCTGCGTATGATTACGTTTTGAAGTGTTCCCACGCATTTAACTTGCTTGATGCGCGCGGCGTAATTAGTGCAACCGAACGTATGGGTTACATCCTTCGTGTTCGTACTATTGCAAAGGCATGCTGCGAGTCATATATCAATAACGTTGTAGAAAACAAGAAGAATCAGGAGGAGGAATAATATGGCTACTAAGACTCTCGCTTTCGAAATTGGCGTAGAAGAAATTCCTGCTTTTGATTTGTCTAACGCAGTTTCTCAGCTTGAAAAGCTTGCTCCAAAGCTTTTCAAGGACGCAGCTATCTCTCATGGTGATATCAAGATTTACTCTTCTCCAAGACGTCTCATTGTTATTGCTCAGGATATTCCTGAGGCAACTGAGGCTAAGGTAGAAGTTTTCCGTGGTCCTAACGTAAAGATTGCTTTTGACGAAGAAGGCAATCCTACTAAGGCTGCACAAGGTTTTGCACGCGGCAAGGGTTTGACCGCTGAAGACCTCACTGTTGAAGAAGTTGACGGCGTTAAGTATGTATTCGCTAAAACTGAAACTCCTTCAGTTCGCGTAGCAAGCTTGTTGCCATCCGTTCTCGAACAGCTTATTCGCGGTATTAACTGGCCTAAGTCTCAGCGATGGGGAAGCGTAACTGAGTATTTTAGCCGTCCAATTCGCTGGATTGTTGCACTCTTTGGTCAGGAAGTAATTGACTTCTCCTTTGCAGGACTTGTTGCAGGAAATAAAACCTGCGGTCATCGCTTCTTGGCACCAGGTCCTTTTGAGGTTGAGGATGCAGATGCTCTTATTGACGTAATCAGTAATGCGTATGTTGTTCCTTCTGAGGATTTGCGTGGCCAGGAAATTGCTCGTCAGATTAAGGCTATCGAAGAAGAAATAGGATTGGTTGCTTCTCTTCCACAGAAGATTTGGAACGAAGTAGTTAACTTGAGCGAATATCCAAATGTTTTGGTTGGCAAGTTTGACGAAGAGTTCTTGGCAGTTCCTGAAGAGATTATTGTTGACGCAATGCTTATGCATCAGCGTTATTTCCCTTTGTATACCACCGAAGGTGTGCTCACTAACAACTTCTTGGTAGTTTCAAACGGCAATCCAGAGTGCGCTGCAACCATCATTGATGGTAACGAGCGTGTTGTTCGTGCTCGTTTGTATGACGCTAAGTTCTTCTACGATGAAGACTTGAAGAAGCCTTTGGAAGACTATGTTGAGCAGCTCGAGACCGTGGTATTCCAGGAGAAGCTTGGAACTGTTCTTGATAAAACTCATCGCATTGAGAAAATTGTTTCTCTCTTGGTTAAGCAGGCACAGCTCTCTGAGCAGGATGCTGCTGACGCATTGCGTGCAGCTCATTTGTGCAAAGCTGACTTGGTTACTGGCGCAGTTGTTGAGTTTACTTCCGTACAGGGCATCATGGGCTCTTACTACGCAATTGCTGCTGGCGAAACCGCACAGGTAGCTCAGATTATCGAACAGCACTACAAGCCTAAGTTTGCTGGTGACACCTTGCCTGACACTACTGCTGGTAAGTTGGTTGCTCTTGCAGATAAGCTTGACACTATCTGTGGTTTGTTTGCTGCTGACAGTGCTCCAACAGGATCTTCTGACCCATTCGCTTTGAGGCGTTCGGCAATTGGTATTGTTGCAATGCTTCGTGAGAACTTGGGTGTTGAGCTTATTGAGGCTATCGAGTTGGCATTAGGCAACTTCGACACCATTGAATTTAACCTGGAAGAGGTAAAGAAGCAGGTTATTGACTTCTTTATCACCCGTACTAAGGTAATCTTGAAGGATGAAGGCGTATCTTCGGACGTTATTGATGCAGTATTGGCATCTGGCGTATTGGAGCCAGAAGAGATTATCAATCGTGCTTACACCTTGCAGAAGGTTCGTGCTGAACTTCCTGAAACCATGGAAGACTTGGCTATTGCTTTTGCTCGTGCAAACAACCTTCGCCAGGCGCAAGCAGGAACTGATATTGATGAAAGCATTCTTCTTGAGGTTGAAAAGAGCCTCAACGATGCCGTTTTAGTTGCAGCTACCCAGGTAGCTCAGGCAATGGATGCTAATGACTACGAGAAGGCATTGAAGGATTTGGCAGCGCTCCGTGAACCAATCGACGCATTCTTTGCAGAGGTTATGGTTATGGATGAGGACGAAAAGATTCGCGCTAACCGTTTGGCATTGCTCAACCGCTTCGTTGCTGTATTTGCAAACGTTGCTGACTTTGCGTGCATGTCGAAAAAGTAGCAGTTAAAGCAAGTAAATAGCATCTAACTTTTAACGCATTTTGATCTCCTGTCAGTATTTGATTACTGGCAGGAGTTTTTTTTGCTCAGGGGAGAGCGAAAGTGAGCACACGCTAAAACTGAGAGCGCGCTAAAACTGAGAGCGCAGTTTAAGCGGAAGAGGAATAAGCTTTATACGCAGCGCAGTAAATTACCCAGAAATATGTTTGGCGTGTAGGGTTCGAAAAACAAAAAAAGCTGGATTATTGCTAATCCAGCTTAAAAATTTTCTTGGTGGAGGCGCGGAGAATCGAACTCCGGTCCATACTAAATCATCAGCGAAGCACTACAAGCTTAGTCAGTGAAAAGGCTTCAACCGCACCAAACTCACAGACAAATTATAGATGCGGTCTAACGGGTTCAGTCTTTTGTTTACTCATACCAGTTACGTAGTAAACAGCAGTCCTCTAAATATGATACCACCCTAAAGACAAGGACAATCCTTAGTTAGGCACCTCAGGCTGAGATTAAGCAGCCAAAGCGAGGTTGTTATTGTAAGATTTGCCAATTAACTTGACTTTACCCCTGTTTAACGTGGCGAGGAGACCACGACCTGCTCTTCGAATCCAACTTACCATGTCGAAACCAGTCGCCCCCAATATGCAATTAAAAAGGTTCACCTTGCTAGCCACCGGCCAACAAGCATATTTCATTCTACACACTGGATTAAAGCTGTCAAATTACTACAAGAAGTAAACCAGAAATGAAACACGCGTATCTCGAATGTATTTTTAGACCCTCAAGATGTTTTATCTTCTGATAGGGGGAGGTCCTCGGTATAATGAGGAATTTGTAAGTATGATTTTGTACCCGTTGGTTTAATACCTCTGGGTTGAATATAGAAAGGCTGATTGTGGCTCAGGATTCAAATAAAACAGGCGCTCACGCTGCCTTAACTCCTAAGCAGATGAAAAAGGCCCAAAAAGAAGCTGAAAAAAGAGAAAAGGAAGCCTTAAAAGCACAGAAAAAAGCGCAGAAGAAGGC
>JBJEKV010000002.1:0-7791 GCA_051878815.1 Anaerotardibacter sp.
GGTTGCCATTTCAAACCTCAAGATTGTTTTGAAGGGTGAGAATTCTAACGTTCAGATTATTTCGCGCAGTGTTGCAAAAGATAACTCGAAGCAGACCTTCAATCCTTTGGTAATTGGCGAAAATGCCTGCCACGGTCACGTACAGTGCGATGCGATTATCATGGACAAGGCAATTGTTAAGGCAGTTCCTGGAATTGAGGCAGCTCATACTGATGCTCAGTTGGTTCATGAGGCTGCAATTGGAAAAATTGCGGGTGATCAGATTATTAAGCTCATGACCTTAGGTCTTACTGAGGAAGAAGCTGAACAGGAAATTCTTGAAGACTTCTTGAGCTAGTAAACAAGCAAAACTTAAAAACATAAGGAAAAAGGGCTCCAACTCATCAGAAGGAGCCCTTTTCGGTTTGATTGGAAGTTTCTTTTTATCTCACAACTTCCCCACAAAAAAAGAAAACGTAGAAAGGCTTAAACAGAAGAAAAATTGCCCGTACTTCTATTTAAGGTATCTTTCTCTAGTGACTATATTAATCTACCTTATCGATAAGAAAAACCCTCTTCGTGCTTTTATAAAATCACGAATATGTTATAACTGTATAAAGTATTACTTAAAACCTCTCAAAATAGCTTCGTAATGAAGATGAACCCCCCGTTTTTATCAGGCTTCGACTCTTTAACCAGGTAAACCCGATTTTTTGTAAAGGTTAGGGATGCACTCTTGGATACCTCACGCTACCGTGCTTTTATTGAAGCAATTGATACTGGAAGCCTTTCAAAAGCAGCCAAATCTCTTGGGTACACCCCTTCGGGTGTAAGCCAGCTTGTTCAAGCACTTGAACGAGAATTGGGCTTTTCAGTTTTAGAACGAAGCAAGCATGGCGTTTCGCCAACAGAAAACGGAAAAAAGGTATTGCCCGTAATTCGAGCAATTGTGTCTAATGAAGACAACCTTCTCCAGTATTCAGCCGAAGTAAAAGGTCTATCAACAGGCTGCGTTACTATTGGCTCCTACCCAAGTATTGCAACCCATTGGCTTCCGCGCATCATCAAAGAATTCCACAAGCGTTTTCCTGGTATTGAAATACGCATAATGGAAGGTATCCATCAGGAAGTTGAAGAATGGATTATCAGCAATAAGGTTGATATTGGCTTCATGAGTTACTACGAGCCAATGCAGCTCGACTGGATTCCTCTTGCAAAAGACACGATGGTGGCAATTTTGCCCCTCAATCATCCTTACGCTGACAAAGAATCCTTCCCTATTTCAGCGTGCGATGGAGTTGATTTCATCATGCCTGCAAACGGTAACGACGTTGACATTCTCAACATGCTTAAACGTTACAACTTAAAACCAAATTTGGCGTACCAAACACTCGAAAACGCCGCTACCCTCTCCATGGTTGAACAAAACATGGGCATCAGCATTATGAATAGTCTGGTTACGCGCAGATTCGACTTTAAAATTGCAAAAATTCCCGTTGAGCCTCGCCAAACCATTCAATTAGGCGTGGCCGCACTTAACCTTAAAAGCGCAAGTCCAGCAACAAAACACTTCGTAGAATTTACGGTTAAGTGCTTTAGCAAGGCCTCTATGTCTGACCTTGGTTTTAGCGAAAACTTCTGAACTTGTTCAAAGATAAAATATAGTCTTTCTTTAAAAAAAGATACTTTAGTATCCTATATTTGTTAAAATCTCTCCGCTACAAATTAGGCTAGGAGAGCATGTTTTGAATCAGTCAGGCACCGTACAGAGCAATACCGTACAAAACACCATGAACCGTAATTCGGTACAGAGTAATACAGCGCGAAGAAGCGTCACACAGAACAATACGCTACAAAAGAGCACCGCACAGAGTAATTCGGTACAAAGAAGCACAGTAAAACGAAACAAGGCAAAATGTCTTTACGTATCACTTCTTTTATTAATTCTTCCTTTACTTCTCTTTTTTGGAAACAAAATATCTTCGAAGATTAAGCAAGAAACTCAGTATCTTGGCAATCAATTTACCTTTGCTCTTGATATCACCAACTACGGACGAGGCGTTGTGCTAAAACAAGAAAACAACTCCTGGAAACGTCTTCCAAAATCAACCAAGGACGTTGACTACATTATCTGTTTTCGCGATTTAGATTATGCCTTTGATGTGTTTGCAGGCAACTGTAGCCTTCATCAGGCATTATCGGCTCGTCTCTTTTCAACAACTGGTCCAAACAATAAGGGTGTTTCAATCACCTATCTCTTTATGACCATCTTAAAGACCTTCTTTTTCTGGCGAAAAGCGTATCGAAAAAAGGCCTAAAGCTACACTGTCTTTGCTCTTTCTTTTTCCGAGCAAACTCATTTCGCTTTAGTGCAGTTCAGCCGAGCACGCGCATTTCGCTTTAGCACAGTTCGGCACACTATTTCGCTTAAATCTTTTTACCCACCCACTTTTCGTACATCACTTTAACTACCCACCGTTACTCAAGATAAGGAACCCTCATGGATGCATTTGAATTCTTTTGTCCCACCAAAATCATTTGCGGAGAAAACTCACTTCATAAACTTCCGGTAGAACTAAGAAGCCATAAGGTTACCAAGCCAATGGTAGTAACTGATGCTAACCTGGTAAAACTTGGCGTGGCTGAACATGCGCTTGCACCCCTTCGCGAAGAAGGTATTCCTTTCTCACTCTACGATCAGGTTCCACCTGATTCATCACTTTCAGTAGTAAATGAAGTAGCAGCACTCTACCAAAAGAACGGTTGCGATGGTTGGATTGCCTTAGGTGGCGGTTCAGTAATTGATACCACAAAAGGTGCAGCAGCTTCAATTTCTGTTGGAGGTAAAGACTTCACCTCTCTTCAGGGTGCAGAGATTCTTCAAAATGACCTTGATCCCCTCATTGCTATTCCTACTACTGCTGGTACCGGTTCAGAAGTTACCTTGGTAGCCGTTGTTGCTGACGTGGAAAATCACCAGAAACTCAGCTATACCTCATACAAGCTGGTTCCACACGTTGCTTTTTTGGATCCAAAACTCACGGCATCCTTGCCACCTAAGCTCACCGCTACAACCGCAATCGATGCAATCACCCACGCAATTGAGGCTTACACCTCTATTCAAAAGAATCCGGTAAGCGACGCGCTTGCATACCAGGCTATTCGCCTTATTAAATCAAACCTTGCTCACAGCTGTGCCTATCCAAACGATTTAGATGCGCGCACCAATCTTGCTCTTGGCAGTCTTTTGGCGGGTGCATCGTTTTCGAATGCAATGGTAGGCATTGTTCATGCACTTGGTCACTCACTTGGTGGTATTTGCCATATTCCTCACGGTCAGGCAATGATGCTTCTTCTTCCTCACTGTGTGCATTTCAACATTTCTCACGGATACCACAAGAATCTTTATGGCGAACTCCTTCGCGCGCTCTGTCCAAAGTGTGACATCTCGAACTTGAACGCAAGTCAGCGTGATTTAGCGTTCGAAGAGGAGCTTTTCGCTATGAATGCGTATTACCATCGCACCTACGGAGTGCCAATTACCTTAAAAGAGTTGGGCGTTTTGGAAGATCAGCTTCCTGAAATTGCACAGCAGGCTCGCTATGATGGTGCGGCGCTCTACAATAAACAGGAAATTACCTTTGAAGTTGCTATGGAAATTCTTCAAGCAGCGTATTAAGTCGCTACTTTAGTAAAGTATCCATCAATCATAGTGACTCATTAATCAAGACAGTAACTAGTAGTTTTCAGGACAAGTATTATGAACACTCTTTCCTTTTCAAGCGCGCAGGACATTCAAAAACACGTTGATACCATGAGGGATTACTTCAAAGCAGGAAAAACCCTGCCCATCTCTTTTCGTATCGAACAACTCAAGAAGCTTCGCAGCTATCTTAAAAATCACGAAGCCGAAGCTCTTGAAGCGCTCAATAAGGATTTGGGAAAGGCTGCATTTGAAGGATACGCAACCGAAGTAGGTATTGTGTATGACGAGATTTCAACCTGCCTCAAAAACATCAAAAAGTGGGCAAAGCCTAAGCACGTGAGAACTTCAATTGTTCACTTCTATTCAACCTCAAAGGTGTATCCTTCCCCCCTTGGTGTTGCTGCTGTTCTCTCTCCTTGGAACTACCCTGTTCAGCTTGCCCTCGTGCCTCTTGTTGATGCGATTACCGCAGGCAATTGCGTAGTACTCAAGCCTTCCCGAACCAGCGTTCATACCAGCGCTTTCTTAAAGAAGATGTGTGATGAGATTTTCGATCCATCTTTTGTATGCTGTCTTGAAGGAAGCCCTGCCATGAATGATTGGATTCTTGAGGTCACCTTCGACAAAATCTTCTTCACAGGCAGCCCTCGTGTAGGCCGAGACATCATGAAAGCAGCCGCTCGAAACCTCACCAATGTAACCCTTGAGCTTGGCGGCAAAAGTCCTTGCTTTATTGACAAAACCGCAAACTTCAAACGAGCAGCTCAGCGCATTGCATGGGGAAAATGTATCAATTCAGGCCAGACCTGCGTAGCTCCTGACTACTTCCTTGTTCACGAAGACGTTGTTGACGAATTCATTAAGCAGATGGATGTCTATCTTCATCAGTACTACGGAGAAGAGATTGTTGACTGCCCGCACTATCCTCACATGATTAACGAACATCATTTTAACCGCGTGTGCGGCTTGATTGACAACCATAACCCTGAAGCAAAGATTGTTCTTGGCGGAGCACGAAAAAGAGAAACGCTCACCATTGAACCTACTATCATGACAGGCGTTACCCTTGAAGATCCCGTAATGAACGAGGAAATCTTTGGCCCGATTATGCCTATCATTACGTGGAAAACTCTTGATGAAGCCATGGCAGTTACTGAAAACTTTGGCCACCCTCTTGCATGCTATATCTTCTCCCAAGATTCTGCGTTCCAAGACTTCATCATTTCTCGTTTAAGCTTTGGTGGCGCAACTATTAATGACTGCATCATCCATTTGGCTAACAACAAAATGGGATTTGGCGGCGTAGGCGAATCAGGTCTTGGAGCGTATCACGGAAAAGTTGGCTTTGACTCATTTACCCATTACAAGTCCACATTAAAGAAAAGTAATCTCATTGAAGTACCTGTTCGTGTACCTCCATTTGGAAATAAAATCAAACTGCTTCGCATACTTATGAAGTAGCGATAGAATACGATAGACAACACAAAAATGCGAAAGGATTATCCAGTGGCTACTTTAGATACAATTAAGAATCTTCTTAACGAAAATATCGGAATCGATCCAGAGAGCGTCACCGACGAATCCACGTTCGATTCTCTTGGAATTGATTCTCTTGATATGGTTGAGCTTGTTTGCAATCTTGAAGATGAGCTTGATATTGATTTTGGCGAACCTGAAGGTCTTGAAACTATTGCTGACCTCGTTTCTTATATCGATTCTCTCTAGGATTAGATTTCTTTTTGGTGCTACCAGCCATCACCCAGCACATGGTTTTACTAGCCAACACTCAACAAATGGTTTCACTAACCAACACATGGTTTTACCAACCATCATCCAAACAAAACAGCGGTGCAATCGAATCATCTGATTGCACCGCTTTTGCATTAGAGACCTAGTTTAATTAGCGAAACGATTCCTTAAGCTTCTTTCTTATCCACTTAAAGGCTTCCTTTTCGCCTTTACGCGCAACTAAGGTAAGCAAATACTCCAGCTGGATTTGTGTATCAGCATGCATAAGAATATGGCCGCAATTCTGCTCAAACTGAAAGTATTCAAGCGCACTGCTATCGGTATAATCCTTTCCTTGATATACCTTACATGCTGCAAGACGGTCACAAAACATCTCAACCACGTATTTCGGAGGCATAGGTTTGCCTTCTAGGCGTGCATCCTTGTTCCCAACGTTATCAATCCAATATTCGTAGTGATGCTTGTTGCGTCCTTTATGATGCATCCACGCTTCAGAATATCCTCGTTCGTCACGCTCTGCTGCATTAGGAGATTTTGTTCCTTGAAAGTAATAGACACCAATCTTAAATTCAGTAGGAGAAAACTTCGACATATCATGAGTAAGACCCTGATAGTACAATCCCACCGCAAAACAATGACGAGCCACAAGAACTTTATGATGGCAGACCACTTGTAAGTGCTTCCACGCATTTTTCCAGCTCCACTTTTTTTGGGCAATCATTTCGTCATTAATATCGGTCATTACTTAATCCATCCAAAATGCTTACAAGCAAGCATGATTCCGTCTTTATCACAGTCGGCAGTAATATAATCTGCTCGTTCTTTCAAAACTTCTCGTGCATTTCCCATGGCAATACTAAACCATTCAGGAAGGAACATGGAAACATCATTCTTTCCATCTCCGAACACTACTACATCACTATACGAACCATTATAGTAATCAACAATTTTCTTGATACCAACTGCCTTATTCATTGGCTCAATAAAAATGGTATTGCTGGTATAGCGAACCCATGGTGCATCCAACAAATCAAGCGTATCTTCTTCTCCCGGCATTGCAGGAATATACACTTTATATACATCTTTTAGGCCTTCAATGGTAAGGGTTGGATTATATTCAGTAGGAAGATAATAATCCGCTGCAACCTTCGCAAATTCAGGATTATTACTTATTCTCTTGCGTTCATTTGCGGTAGTAACCGCCCACATCTTTCCTTGCTCTTCTAATCTATAGAGCAAGCGCTTTACCATTGAAATATCAAGAGGCTCCATCCAAATGAGTTCATTATTGAGCGTTACCGAATTGCCTCCGTCAGCAACAATATTTTCGAATCCATACGGCTTAATAAAATCAACGGCATTACACTGCAAACGACCCGTAGCTAATCCAACAAAATGGCCTGCCTGACGCAACTGAGCAATAGTCTCAAGAGTTGACTGAGGGATAGTACGAGAATGAGGAGGCGCTAGCGTACCGTCATAGTCGAAAAAAAAGAATTTTTTGCCTTGATATGATGTGTCCATATTCTATTACTCACTATCACGAAAAAGCTCCCTCACACAGGGCGAAGGAGCTTCTTTCCTAAATTCTCAAAATTCTGTTTACCTATTCGCAAGCAAGAGAGCTAAATTCACGTTCGCAGTTCAACATTAGCAAATCCACGTTCTCATAAGCGAAGAGCAAATTTCTCTCCGGCTCACCGAAACACACTAGAGAGTTCTCAAGTTAACTTCCTTAAGCTGACGAGCAGTAACCTGATTTGGAGCACCAGTCATTGGGTCTGCAGCGGAAGAAGTCTTAGGGAATGCAATAACGTCACGGATAGACTGCTTACCTGCAAGAAGCATAACCAAGCGGTCAAGACCAAGTGCAATACCACCATGAGGAGGAGCGCCCAACTCAAGAGCGTGAATCAAATGACCAAACTTGAGCTCCAAGTCCTCTTCGGAAACGCCGCACTGACGCAAAACGCGCTTCTGCTCTTCGGCATTGTGGATACGGATAGAGCCACCGCCCAATTCGAAACCGTCCATAACGATGTCATAAGAGTAAGAACCGCAAGCCAAAGGATCACTTTCGATCTTATCCATATCCTCATCCAAAATGTGGGTGAATGGATGATGCTCAGCAGCATACTTTCCTTCTTCTTCCACATAACGGAACATTGGGAAGTTTACAACCCAAAGAAGTGCATGGCCATTACGCTCAATGCCAAGACGATCAGCCATAGTCAAGCGAAGTGCGGACAAAACTGCAGAAGCAACGTCATAAGTGTCTGCTGCGAAGAGGAGCAAGTCACCTGGCTGTGCATCAGCAGCTTTCTTGATCTGCTCATATACGTCATCTTCGAAGAACT
>JBJEKV010000003.1:0-1811 GCA_051878815.1 Anaerotardibacter sp.
AACCCAAAAACAAGACTGCCTCAGATTATCATCGTCGCTTCGCTAATTGTTGGTGTCTCTGCATTCATTGCAGGCTTCATACCACAAGACAATTTCTTCTTGTTCGTTATCACTATTGGTGTGTTGGCTATTGCGTGCGCATGGTTCAACGCTCCACTCATGACGCTTTTACAAAAGAATATATCTGAAGAAAAACTCGGACGCGTAATGGGGCTTTTCACAGCCATGACAGGCCTGGCAATTCCGGTTGGCACTGCCGTTGGTGGCGTTATTGCTGAAATTACCGGCACGCCTCTCTTCTTTACTCTGGATGGCCTTTTCATCATCTTAATCGGATTGGGTGTTGCTCTTTCGAAAGAAGTAAGGAAGCTATCTCGCTAGCAAATCTTTTATGAGACAGTACTGATTGAACTAAACGAACACTTCGGGAGGCAGGCATGAGCAATAAGGAAAACTCCTATTTCTGGGCAATCAAACTTCTTACTCAGAGTCAAGAAAACGACCCTGTGTGCTTACTGGAAACATGTTTCGCAAACGAAAACTGTGTTGCGTTTGGTCCAGTTCATCATTTTCTTGTAGGCGCTTGTCTTCTTACAGGCTACGCACACGCTAAAAAGCTCGATGACGAAATACTGTCAGATTATCTGACTCAGCTAAACAAAGAATCAGTGAAAGTTCCTGGCGCTGCCTGTGCCCTTTGGGGAATCTGTGGAGCAGCAATTTCTGCAGGAATGGCTTACGCGATTATCGCCGAAAATGCTCCCCTTAAAATAGAAGGCTGGTCCGAGGGTCAAACAATGGTTGCTGAAATCGCAGAAAAAATTGCAGTAGGTGGTGCTCCTCGTTGTTGTAAACGAGATTCTCGCTGGGCAGTCGAAATAGCTCGAAACACTTTTGCTAGAGATTTCGGTGTAAATTTTGGCGATTCTATCTCAATTGAAGAACTATCCTCACCCTGCATAGCTGCATCAAGTAATACGGTCTGCATCCACGATAAATGCCCATTCTTCTAAATACGCATTTTCTCAAACCTAGCTTTCAAAACGAACGTTTTAGGAGCTAAGGGCAAATTGGAAAAAAGAAAGCTTTAAGGGCTAGAGGCAGGCCAGAATAACAAAAACTCTGGAAACTAAAGACGAATCAAGAAAATGGAACGCTCATGCATGAAATGCAACAGAGCGTTTCTTGCTTTTGTGATTGAAGAAAGGAAATAATAGAGATACCGAAAGGATCTCACGCCTTATTTCAAACAAGTAAGGAGAATCACATGGAGTTAAAAGAGGCAATTGCTGCTGTTCGAAAAGAAGCAGGGCTTACCCAAGAGGAAATGGCACGAAAGCTCTACGTAACTCGTCAAGCAATTTCTCGATGGGAAAACGGAGAAACAACTCCTGGCATTGATATGGTCAAGCTTATCTGTGTAACCTTCAATGTTCCTATTGATAAGTTTTTGGATATGCCTGCCCCAAATCTTTGCCAGTGCTGTGGCATGTCGCTCACTTCCGAACTGTACGGAACTCTCTCAAACGGCACCTCTACCGCGGACTACTGCAAGTGGTGTTACGAAGAGGGTGCTTTCACTTCGCCAGACATGAACATGGACGAGTTTATTGAGCGCACAGCCCCAATGACTGCAGAAGCGATGGGTGTCTCCCTAGACGAAGCAGTTTCTTTCATGGCTACTCTTTTACCTACCTTAAAACGGTGGAAAGAAGTAGAAGATAACGAAAAGAAGTACGGAAAAGAACTTCGCGAAAAATATGGTGATGAAGTGATTGATGCAGCTAATGAAAAGTACCGTTCCCGCAGTG
>JBJEKV010000004.1:0-1808 GCA_051878815.1 Anaerotardibacter sp.
GACTTTGAGTTAGTTCGCGAATACGAAGACGCTGGACTTGACGGCGTTGTAATTAAATGCCATGAATTTGGTACCTTCTTCCGCGCAAAGATTGCTCAGAAGTATGCAGTTAAGGGAGATAAGTTTAAGGTTTATGGTTCTATCTGCCTTAACTACCATGTTGGTGGCCTCAACCCTGTTGCAGTAGAGTCTGCAATCATGGCTGGTGCAAAAACCGTCTTTATGCCAACTCTCGAGTCTCAGAATGGTTTCCAGATTTGGGATAGCTCTATTCCTTATCCACACTATGGAACCGAAATTGCTGGCATGCCTCAGAAGACCTTGGAAGGCAAGCGCGGCATTACCGTTCTTGACGAAGAAGGAAATCTTAAGGAAGAAGTACTCCAGATTCTCGAGCTCGTTCGCGACGCTGACATCTGCCTTGCTTCTGGTCACCTTGACAACCGTGAAGGCTTGAAGCTTTTCCGTACCGCTAAAGACATGGGCGTTCGCAAGATGGTTTACCAGCACATTGACTGGAGAACAAGCGAAATGTCTATTGCTATGCAGCAAGAAATGGCTCGCCTTGGCGTAAAGATGGAGAAATCTTTCTACGAATTTGACCGTGATCGTTCTATGCGTTCCTTCTTGGCAACTTCTGGCACGAAGCCTTCTGACTACGTAATGAGCTCTGACCAGGGTATGTTCCCATCCTTGCGGGCTCTTCGTGGTTATGCATGCAACGTTCAGGAACACTTAAATGGTGGAGTTCCTGCAGAAGACTTGAAGGTAATGCTCCGTGAGGTACCTCACTTCTTGATGGAAGGATAAATTATGGCAACTATGCAAGAAGTCAACGAGACTTATAACAACACTAAATGGGGTCAATCCCTTGGCGTTCCTGCAACCGTATTTACCATCTTCTCATTTATCTGCTTCGCACAAGGATGCGGATTTGCTGCAGGAGATGCTTCTACCAGCTTAGCATTTGGTATTGTTCAGGTAATTTTGTTCATCGGCTTTTTCTTCGGTGCGGCAATTCTGATTAAAAGAAATGTTGCGCTTCCTGGCCAGACTATGATGATCTTTGCTATTGCCTTCGGTGGCGTAGGTGGCGCAAGCAACATCATGTCTTACCTTCAGGCTCAAGGTGTACTTACCTATGACCCATTCGTTTTCGGTATCGTAAACATGGTTATTGGTATTATTCTCATCATTGAGTTGCCTGCATATGTTCATGGCACCTTGGTAGACTGGGCAACCAGCTTCTTACCAGCACTTGGCCTTATCATTTATGGCGTTACTGGCATGAGCCTCTGCCCTCCTGAGATGGTTTCCGGCCTCATTTATGCAGCTGGCGTTCTCTTCGGTCTTACCGGTGTAGGCGGCTTGTTCGTAATTGCAAGTGCTCTTCTTGAAGGTATTTGCGAAGTACCTATGGGTCCAGTTATCTTCCCTGCAAAGAAGTAAGGATTCGCTTTGCTTTTAGGCTCTAGGCCGGGTTTAGCGCTTGGCCTACCAGCCGCAAGTAAAGTTTTACAAAGCTTTCGAGCCTTAAGCCAGGTTTCGACACTGGCCCACAAGCCGAAGCTTCACAAAATTAAAAGAGGATGGTTTCCCATCCTCTTTTTTTACGTACTCACCAAAAGGTGGAATTTATGACTGACTCCCTATTGATTAGGAACAACGGCGAAGAAGTGAAGATCCTCTGCACCGTTATTAATAAGGCTGTGAGTTGAACCCTTTGGGCAATAATGTACCTGACCAGGAACAACTACCTCAGTTTCGCCATCACAAACAAACGTAGCTTCGCCAGAAAGAATATAGAT
>JBJEKV010000005.1:0-7746 GCA_051878815.1 Anaerotardibacter sp.
GAGGCAGGCACGGATAATACGATTTACCTCGTCGTAAAACATATTTGCCTGCATCTGTCCTGGGCCACCCTTAAAATTTGGGAAGCTCTCCATTGGCTGTTCATAAAAAGGAAGAATCATGAGGCTGTCCTTTCAAAGTTCCTAGAACCACTTTTTCTGGTTCTTAACATACATCTGATCAAACTCTTCGTCGCTCTTGGTGATATAAATGATGCCCTCAATAAGACCAATAACCGCCATTACAAATGCACCAATACCAAGGGTAAGCAACGTAACCAACAGCATAATGAGACCTTGAGTAGTGTATCCCAAATAGAATTTATGGATTCCTAAGCTGCCCAACAAAATGCCGAACAAACCAGCTGCAATCTTATTCTTTTCGTATACCACTGCTGGCTGCTGAATTTGTTGCTGGTAGCCATGTTGGTATCCCTGTTGACCAGGCTGCTGATATCCCGGTTGGCCAGACTGCTGATAGGACTGCTGAGCTCCCTGCTGGAAATTCTGCTGGTACTGATAATCAGCAGCACTTGGCTGAGGGTTTACCGGCTCAGCCAAGATAGAAGCCTTTTTGGTGTCATATTCTTCTTGAGAAATTGCACCTGCATCAAGGAGCTCTTTCAGTGTTTTTAAATCATTTAATGAAGACATGAGTCTACCCCTCTGTCGTGGTCAACTGATAACGTGCTGTTCTCCTTAACCGCGAACTTCCGCTCCCGTTGCACCACAAACTTTCTTAACCAAACGAGCATGCTGCTTATCAACTTCTTCAGCAGTCAAGGTTCTGTCAGCTGCACGATACTCAAGTGCATAAGCCATAGACTTCTTACCTGCACCAACACGCTCTTCGTCACGGTAAACGTCGAACAAAGCAACGGAATCAAGAAGCTTGCCACCAGCGCTGGTCATGCACTGAACAAGACGCTCGTTGGTTACCTCTTCGTCAACTACAAATGCAACGTCCATAGTAACTGCAGGGAATACTGGCACATCAACGTAATCACGAGCAGGCTTCGATGCCTTAATAAGCGCATCCATGTCAAGCTCGAAAGCAACAACAGGAGCAGCTGCCTCGAATGCCTGACATGCCAATGGATGGATTTCGCCAACCCAACCAAGGAGGCTTCCGCCTGAATAAACCTCTGCACCACGGCCTGGCTGCAAATGGGTCAAGCTATCCTTTTCAGCTGCCTTGAAGCGAACCTTTGGAATTGCCAACTCACGCATGAGGGACTCAACAACGCCCTTGCCGTCGAAGAAATCGAATGGCTGAGCAGCAACATTCCAACCTGGGTTAGTCATAGCACCAGCCAAAACACCAGCTACCTTTGCCTTCTCCTTTGGCTGCTTGCGACCCTGAGCAGCTGCAAATACGGTACCCATTTCGTAGAGCTGAACATTCTTTACGCCACGAGCCTGGTTGTACGCAACACTGCGAAGCAAGCCAGGGATAATGGTCTGGCGCATAACGGACTGGTCTGCGTTCATTGGATTAAGGAGCTCAACCGCACTTCCCAAACCTTCAGGATTCATGCGAAGAGTCTCAACATCAGTAGCACCTACGAAAGAGTAGGTCATTGTTTCGTTCAAACCGCATGCACGCAAGGTATTGTTGATAAGCGCACGCTTATTCTGAACTTCACTGCGAACAGCAAAACGGCCACGACCTCCTGGCAAGGTTGGAGGAATGCAATCCATGCCATAGAGACGAAGAACCTCTTCGTACAAGTCAATTTCACGCTCAAGGTCAGGACGGAAGGTTGGGGAAACTACCTCAAGAACACCTTCGGTTTCGCTCTCAGAAACCTTGCAGCCCAAACGCTCAAGAGTATCAACAATGAAGTCCTGAGGAATTTCAGCACCCATCATTGCCTGGAAACGAGGAATACGGAACTGAAGCTCGACTTCCTGGGACTGATTTGGCCACTGATCAATATTGCCGTTTGCGTTATACATTGCATAGGCAATTTCGCCACCTGCAACTTCCTGCATCAATACTGCTGCAGCTTTTGCGCGAAGATCAATGCCGTGATCGTCAACGCGACGCTCGTAGCGCAAAGAAGACTCAGAGATGAGTCCCAAGTTGCGGCTGGTACGGGAAGTACGACCAGGCTCAAAGGTTGCAGCCTCCAAGAAAATGTTCTTAGTGTTCTCAGTAACCTCGGTTTCCAAACCACCCATAACGCCTGCAAGAGCAACTGCGCCCAATTCAGGAGTTGCAATAACGGTCATGTCAGAAGTCAAGGTGCGCTCTTCGCCATCAAGGGTAGTGAGCTTTTCACCCTCTTGTGCTGCGCGAACAATCACGTTTGCCAAGCCTTCTTTATTCTTCAACTTGTCCAAGTCGAATGCGTGCAAAGGCTGACCGAACAAATACAAAATGTAGTTAGTAATATCAACTACGTTGTTGATTGAACGCTGACCAATAGCCTCAAGACGCTGAACCAACCAATCAGGGCTTTCGCCCACCTGAACATTGCGAATGATGGTGCCAACGTAGCGAGGGCAACGAACTTCATCTTCGATAGTGATAGAAGCGTCAGCCTCAATTGGAGCACCGCTGTGAGCAACCTGGAACTTGCCTGCCAACTCTTCCAAGCAGGAGTTTACTGGCACGCCATACATTGCGCCCACTTCGCGGGCAAAACCATCAACTGACAAGCAGTCAGGTCGGTTAGGAGTAATTTCCAAATCAAGAACGGTATCGGAAAGCTTGAGATAGTCAGCCAAAGGCATGCCAATTGGAGCGTCCTCAGGCAAAATCCAAATACCCTCGTGATCAGAACCCAAACCCAATTCACGAGCGGAGCAGTTCATGCCATTTGAAGCAACGCCACGAAGCTTAGACTTCTTAATCTTGAAGTCACCAGGGAGCACAGCGCCTACCAAAGCAGTAATGATGTGGTCACCCTGCTCAAAGTTCTGAGCGCCGCATACAATCTGAAGTGGCTCAGGGTTGCCGTCTTTGTCAACGTTATGCATACCAACGTCAACCTTAGTTACAAACATGTGGTCAGAGTCAGGATGAGGAGTTTTTTCTACAACCTGAGCAGTAACGATGTTGTTGAATGAATCGCCTGTTCGCTCAACGCCTTCTACGCCGGTACCGGTAAGGTCCAATTTGTCGCAAAACGCTTTGATATCAGTTGGAACTTCAACGTATTCGCTCAACCATTTCAAAGAAATTTTCATAAGTCATTCTCTCTTTTACGAAACACCACGCGCGAGTTTAAACAAAACCGAGTTTCAACACTGCGCCGTTTCAAACATATTTTTAAGCGCATCCGCTGTTTTAGCCTCTGAGTTTTACTCTCTCAGTTTTACAGCCACCTCAGTTAGAAACGCACATCGCGGTGATAGAAATTATCAAACCTAAAACTTCAAACCTAGAACTGGCGAAGGAAGCGCATATCGCCTTCAAGAAGCATACGCAAGTCTGGAACGTCGTACTTAAGGCAAGCAACACGCTCAACACCTACACCAAATGCAAAGCCTGAGTAAACCTCTGGATCAATGCCGCTCATGCGCAAAACGTTAGGGTCAACCATGCCGCAACCAAGAATCTCAATCCAGCCAGTTCCCTTACACATACGGCAACCTTCGCCATGGCAAATGCCGCAGCTTACGTCAACTTCTGCAGAAGGCTCGGTGAATGGGAAGTAGTGAGCCCTAAAGCGCGTCTTGCGCTCTTCGCCAAATACCTGCTTACAGAAGTAGTCCAAGGTGCCCTTCAAGTCGCCGAAAGTGATGCCCTTGTCAATTACCAAGCCCTCAATCTGATGGAACTGTGGCAAGTGAGAAGGGTCTGCAACGTCGCGACGATACACCTTACCAGGAGCAATCATGTAGATAGGAAGCTCGCGGTCCTCCATTGCGTGAACCTGAACGCCGGAAGTCTGGGTGCGCAAGAGAACATCAGATTCACCACGAACGGCAGATTCTTCGCCCGAAAGATCACGAATGTAGAAGGTATCCTGCATGGAACGGCTTGGGTGGTCTGCAGGAGCATTCAATGCCTCGAAGTTGTAGTAGTCAGTCTCAACCTCAGGACCTTCCAAAACGGTGTAGCCCAAACCAAGGAAGATGTCGGAGATTTCGTCAGTGATTTTATTAATCAAGTGACGAGTGCCCATCTGCTGAACACGCCCCGGCAAGGTAACATCAACTGCACCAGAAGCCATGCTTGCTTCGAGCTCTGCTGAGGCAAGTGCCTTCTTCTTTTCAGCCAAAGCAGCTTCAATTTCATTGCGAACTGCATTTACTGTTTTGCCAACTTCTGCACGCTCTTCCTTTGGAATCTGACCCATTGCACGCAAGTAGCCCGTCAAAGAACCGGACTTACCCACTACGGCAATACGGATTTTTTCCAACGAATCTGAATCTGCGGCGCCTTCAATTGCAGCCATAGTTTCAACATGAAGAGCTTTTACTTCTTCAATAATCGCCATTGTTTAACCTTTCTATAAAAAAAGAACCTTCCCGGCCCTGATAAAACAAGGACGAGAAAGGTTCCCGTGGTACCACCTTGATTGACGCGCATGCGCGCCCACTTATTTGTGCTCGTAACGTAAGCTCACGGCATTCCTACTTATCACCCGTTATGCTTTACGAAAGCTTGGCGAATTTGCCTGCGAACGCGACCCACAAACGAGACCTGTTACGCTTCCCGCCTTGGGGATTTCGAGCTTTCAAGCTAACCTTGAGTTCAGAATGCATGCTGATAAAGGGAATCGTGCTTTAAACATTCAAGCTCTTACAGCCAAGGAGCTTTTCTCTGGAGAACGTTTTTGCAAAGCACGCTGTCTTCGTCATCGCAAGAATCTGTAAATGCCACTATAGCGCAAAAATGTTGCTTAAAACAACTCACACTTGTTTTCTTGACGAAAAATCAAAACGTACGGTAGAAACACGTTTGAGCACCGGTATGACATGCAGGACCCGCTGGCTTTACAAGCGCGAGCAAGCAATCCGCATCACAGTCATAGCGAAGCTCCACCAATTCCTGCACATTGCCCGACTCTTCACCTTTGTGCCAAAACTTATTCCTGCTTCGAGACCAAAACCAGGTTGTTTTCTGCTCAAGCGTACGGCGAACTGACTCCTCATTCATCCAAGCAAGCATGAGAACCTCTTTAGATTCAACGTCCTGAACGATGCAAGAGATGAGACCTTGTGAGTTATATTTCAGTTCTTCAATTGATAAATCGCGCTGTTCGAAACCAGTCATTGATGTTTCCTTAATTTGTCAGCATTCTTGCGGGGACTATTCGTGTAAGAGTGTTATTTGCCTGCGTATACCCTTCGTCAACAGAAAGTATTCCTAGACGAAAACTGTTCGTTAACGAGAACTTTTCTCAACAGAACCTATTCTCCAACGGAAATAACTCGTCCGCAGAAAGAATTCGCCCACCCGTTTTGTGCAAACCTACAAGCGAACAGGAATGCCCTGAGATGCCATGTACTCTTTAACCTCGCGCACCGAAAGTTCGCCAAAATGGAATACCGAAGCTGCCAAAACGGCGTCTGCTTCGCCTTCGATAATGCCTTCAGCGAAATGCTCGAGCTTACCTACGCCACCAGAAGCGATAACCGGAATATCAACTGCTCGTGCAACTGCGCGGGTAAGTGCCAAATCGAAGCCGTCTTTGCTGCCATCACAGTCCATGGAGGTGAGGAGAATTTCTCCCGCGCCACGCTTTGCTGCTTCAGCTGCCCACAAAACAGCATCAACGCCCGTATCCTCTCGGCCGCCTTTTACATAGGCAGTCCACTTGTTAGGATTGCCCGGCACGCGCTTTGCATCAATCGCAACAAGCACAGCCTGTGAGCCAAACGCAAGAGCTCCTGCTGTAATCAAAGAAGGATCACGCAAGGCAGCAGAGTTTAGCGAAACTTTGTCCGCGCCTGCCGCAATCATAGTGCGCATATCAGCTACCGAAGAGAAGCCTCCGCCAACAGCGTAGGGAATGTGTACTTCCTGGCTTGCGCGGCTGGCCATTTCGATAGTAGTTTTGCGGCCTTCATGCGTTGCCGTGATGTCGAGGAAGATTACCTCATCAGCTCCCTGCTTGTCATATGCAGCAGCAAGCTCAACGGGATCTCCCGCGTCACGAAGATTGACGAAGTTTACGCCTTTTACCACGCGACCATTTTTTACATCCAAACAAGGAATTACTCGTTTTGTAAGCATACTAACCTCCGCTTACTGAGCTTATTCCGAATTTTGATTGAGGGAAGAAGCCTGAGCGTCCGCACAGCCTGCCTGGGTGTCCGAGCCCTGAACGTCAGCCGCCTGAGCACAGCCTGCCTTGACAGCCTGGTCATATGCAGCCTGAGCTTCATTAATTGCCGCAATGCCCTCTTCAACGGTGAAGTTGCCCTCATAAATTGCGCGTCCCGTAATAGCGCCATCAATAGGAGCGCCGGTTGCAACCAAGTTGCGCAAGTCGTCCAAGCTTGCCAAGCCACCTGAAGCGGTTACTTTTACCTGAGGGAATTTGTGTGCCATCTGCGCATATGCTTCAGCATCAATGCCGGTCTGCATGCCGTCACGCGCGATGTCAGTAAACACCAAGCTGGTGATTCCCATCTCTTCCAAGTCAGCAATGAGCTTTTCAGCAGGAACACCATCTTCAGTATCAAGCCAACCCTCTGTTGCCACAATGCCATCTTTTGCATCAATACCTGCAACAATAAGCGAGCCATACTTTGCGGCAGCCTCTTCGGCAAAAGCCCTATCTTTTACGAGAGCCGATCCCAACACGATGCGCTTAACACCCGCATCAACGTAGCGCTGGATAGTTTCCATAGAGCGAATACCGCCGCCCACTTCAACTTCGCAATCAAGCTCGGCAACCATACGGCTAATGAGCTCCAAATTTGTTGGTGCACCATCTCGTGCGCCATCCAAGTCAACAATGTGCACACGCTGAGCACCTGCTTTTTGGAACGCACGTGCCTGCTCAACCGCATCATCGTTGTAAACCGTTACCTGGTTATAATCACCTTTTTTAAGGCGAACTGCTTTGCCGCCCAAGATATCAATTGCAGGAACAAGAATCATTTAGAGGCTCTCCTCTACCAGTTTGCCGAAATTTGCTAACAGTTTCATGCCCTTTGAAGAAGATTTCTCAGGGTGAAACTGGGTTGTGTAAATATTTTCGTGGTGAATAGAGCTTACGAATGGCTGGGCGTGCACGGTAATGCCCGCAATGTCAGCCTCGTCAGCAGGAACACCAATATAAGAGTGGGTGAAATAGAAGTAGGAGTTGTCCTCAATACCATCAAAAATTGGGCTTTTGCCCTTATATTCCACGGAATTCCATCCTACATGAGGAACCTTGAGCTTTTCGCCCTCATCAGTCAGCGCAGGCATACGTACTACTTCGCCCTTAATAAGACCAAGACCAGCCATGCGCTCGCCTTCTGCACAACCTTCGGTGCCCCACTCATAAATGAGCTGCTGGCCTAAGCAAATTCCCAAGAAAGGAACGCCCTGGCCTACGCGCGTGCGAATAGCATCACTCTGGCCAAGCTCATTCATGGTAGTCATAGCGTCAGCAAAAGAGCCAACACCCGGCAACACCAAACCATCCGCGCTCAAAATATCAGCGGGGTCCGCGCTGATGAACGCATCATAGCCTGCATCAGCCAAGCCACGCTGAACGTTAGCGAGGTTGCCTTTTTTGTAGTCAATTACACAAATTCGTGCAGTCATTTAAAGTGCTCCTTTAGTGGAAGGAATTT
>JBJEKV010000006.1:0-1784 GCA_051878815.1 Anaerotardibacter sp.
ACTCCTCCAATGCAGCGTTAAGCTGAGGAAGTGAACTCTTTACTGATTCAACCCATTGTTTAGCTTCGGAAGTAGTAAGTTCCAAATCATCTGGATTAATATAACGCTCCAACTCGCTTTTCCATCTATTAACGTAGGCAGAGGTGATAAGCATTGAGGCTTGTTGTTTAAGCATGTTAGTTACGGCCTCATTAAAGTTATCTTCAAGTCCGCTTAGGCCATTACCTGTTTCCTTAAATGCCTCCAACCAAGCGTCAGTAAACTCAGTAGCAGCGTTAAGCACATTGTCAATGATACCGCCTGTTGCTTGACTGAAAGCCTGCTCGTCCAACTCTTTAAGCTGCTCCTTCAAGTCTTCAATCTCGTATCGCCACTCTTTTATTCTATCTTGGTCTGTGTCTTTCTTATCCTGTTCAGCGGCTATCATGCGCTCGTAGGAGGCTATCTGTTGTCGAAGATTATTCTTCGCATTCTTAGTACTACGTTGCAATGTATCAATGGCATAAGCATCGTCAATAGCCTTTTCAAGTTTCTCGTAAGCGTGCTGCAAGTCTGTGACAAGTTTCATTTCTTTTTGAATCTGACGCTCCTTTCGCTTATCATGATTACCAAAGCCAAATAGCCCGCCAATGGTCTTGAATACTCCAGTAACCATATTAAGCGCTCCTGTGATAACCTTACCATCTAATATTTGAGAAAGTCCATTTTCAATTTGAGATACACCTTCCACAACTGCACCGACGTTTTCCAAGAAATCTTGTGTACTTTCATCGAAGCTACCGAACATTGTTTGAAGCGTATCGGTCAAGTCGGTAAAGGCAGAGTAGCCTTCGTTAAGCTGTTGTGCAGATTTTGATAATTGGTCTTTGGTCAAACCAAGTATCTCCTTTGCATTTTGCTTCTCTTTCTGACTTTCATTATTCTTATCTTTCTTCTCTTTCAGTATCTTCTTTTGCGTAGCAAGTTCATTTTCAAGTTGGGAAAGATAAGTCTGTTCTAATGCTTGTTCTGCGATAGAAACATCAGAACTATTCTGTTTCTCATAGACCACTTTACGTTGTTCTTCGACTTGAAGTTGCAGGTTATCTACAACCTTCTGTTGGTTATCTACGTCTTGCTGAGATGCTAATGCTTTATCAGCAGCTTTCTGATAATCCTTATATGACTTAACTGCATTCTTAATTCCGTTTACTATGCCCTTAAATGGATTCTTTGTTATAAGAGCCTCATTAACCTCTTCAATACGTTTGGCTATCTCCTTTAGCTGAGAGGGGTCGAGATTCTTTAGGGAATCACGCATTTCAACAAGTTTCTCTTTCATGCGATTAAGCGTATTGGTAGAAACGTTATCCAAGTCCTCAAACAATTCAATATAAAGGTCGGTGTTCTTGAAGTCCTCCCATTGCTGCTTGTCGAGTTGCTTTTGCGTTTCCTCACGTACTGCCCCCTTAGCTATTTCTTTCTGTGCAGTGGTCATTTCGGTCATACTCTCTATCTCAGAGAGTTTGCGAGCCTCTTCAAGTTTAATCTTAACGGCTTCACTTTGGGCAGCAATGAGATAGTTAGTGTACTTTTTCAACCTCTCCATCCGTGCCTTGTCCTCCATATCCATGAGTTTCTTTGCAGCATTTTGAGCAATATTAATATCCTCTTGGCTATACTTCTCGTTCACAGCTTGCTTTAATTTGAGATATTCTTCGTTGCTTTGCAGTTGCTCGTAATTGTTTGTATTCTCCAACTCGGCCAGCTTATAAATGTAGTCAAACAATCCCCTGGTGGCTTCA
>JBJEKV010000007.1:0-1779 GCA_051878815.1 Anaerotardibacter sp.
TACTCTTACTACGTTTATCAACGATGGTATGCCAGTATTGGGAACCTGTGCAGGTTTGATTCTTATGGCGCAAGAGATTGATGCTTGCAACGGTGATGGAAGTGTTGTTGATGAGCAGCACAACTCAACGTGGCTCGCAACGCTTCCTGTGACGGTAAGAAGAAACGCCTATGGCAGGCAGTTGGGAAGTTTCTTTGCACGTGCTCAGTTTATGGGTCTTGGCGAAATACCAATGACTTTTATTCGCGCACCGTTTATTACGGAGTGCAAGGATGGGGTAGAGGTGCTTGCAACGGTTGACGAAAACATCGTTGCGGTTCGCTATCAAAACCAGATTGGCGTATCGTTCCATCCAGAGCTTGATACCCACCAGGGAGTTCATGGGCTTTTGTTGAGCTTGTAGAGAGAAACTCAGGGCAAAAGAGCGGAGCCTGGAATCAGGATGCGAATTGCTTGATTGTGGGTGCAGTTTGATTTGGTAGCTTGTCAGGTAATTGAGAAGCGTACCCAAAACGGCAAAACAAGATCGAAATAAACATAGTAATCACTACCATGAAGGCGGGATAATAAGAAATTATTTGAACGCCTTCATGCTTTATTCGGCCTGTTACGAGTTTGTAAAAAATTGGCTCTTAACATCTGGGGAAATATCGTTATAATTTCACTAATTCAATACATAATTGGCGTTGAAGAGGAAAAGTAGGGAGCAATCCATCCCCCCAGAGAGCTAGCGTTGCTGGAAGCTAGTGTTGGACCGCCCGAAAGGCACCTCTGAGCTATTTAATTGAACAGCAAGTAAGTCCCGTGGATGATCTTCACTGGATTACTTGGTCAGTAAATTGAATCGGTGACACCGTAATGGTCGTAGTTTGTTCATCCTGATGCAATTTGCTGCACAGGATTTTTTTGTTTATAGAGGTAAATACCTCAAAGGAAGAAAGGGAGTGTTATGAGAAGCGACTCTATCAAAAAAGGTCTCGCTCGTGCGCCTCATCGCAGCTTGCTTAAAGCGGACGGTTTGACCGATGAAGAACTAGAGCGCCCATTAGTCGCGGTAGTTTCTTCTCAGAATGAGATTATTCCAGGTCATATTCATTTGCAGCAGATTGCAGATGCTGTTAAAGCAGGTGTTCGTCTTGCAGGCGGTACTCCAATTCAGATGACTACTATCGGCGTTTGCGACGGTATTGCAATGAATCACGAGGGTATGAAGTATTCCCTTACGAGCCGTGAAGTAATTGCTGACTCTGTTGAGTGCGCAGTAAATGGCCATGCTTTTGACGCAATGGTTCTCATTCCATCTTGTGACAAGATTGTTCCAGGCATGCTTTTGGCAGCGTGCCGTTTAAATATCCCAACCGTTTTGGTTTCTGGTGGCCCTATGCTTGCTGGTCGCGATAAGCGCGGCAACCAAACTGACTTGAACACCTTGTTCGATGCAGTTGGTCAGGTTACTGCAGGCACCATGACTGAAGAAGAGTGCAAGTGGTTTGAAGATACTGCATGTCCAACTTGTGGTTCTTGCTCTGGTATGTTTACCGCAAACTCCATCTGCTGTCTTGCTGAAGGCATTGGTATTGCTCTTCCTGGTAACGGTACCATCCCAGCTGTTTACTCTGAGCGTATTCGCTTAGCAAAGCATGCTGGTATGAAGGTTATGGAGCTTCTTGAGAAAGACATCAAGGCTCTCGATATTATCAACAAGGCATCCCTCTACAATGGTATGGCTCTTGACATGGCATTTGGTGGTTCTACTAACACCATGCTTCACTTGACTGC
>JBJEKV010000008.1:0-7401 GCA_051878815.1 Anaerotardibacter sp.
ACGCTGAAACGGGCGAAGTGGAAAACACTGCCAATCTCGCAAAAACAATTAGTTACACCAGCAGGCCTATTATTGCTGACGGACTTATCGTGGTTCCTCTTGATGGAGGAGCCCTTCAGGCTCTAACTGCTGACACACTTACTACAAAGTGGATTACCAGTGAGGTGTCTGACTATTCCCAATCTTCTTGCACCTTAACTGTACATAACGGCACGGTTTTAGTAGGAACTACTGATTTTAGTACGGGCTGCATTCGTGCGTTTGATTTAGAGACAGGCAAACTGCTTTGGAGCTATGACAATTCCGATGAGTGTTATTACTGGAATGGCGGTGTGGTAGTAAATGACACGTTTGTGATGTCTACCCAAACTGCAACCTTTGAAGCAATTAATGTGAAAACGGGAACGGTTATTGGAAGCGTTCTTTCTTTAAAAGAGCTTGGAATCGATACCAAAATTAACTCAGACTTAGTTGTTGATGATGAAGGTCGTATTTATGCCATAACCCGTGACGGTGTTGTGCGTATTTTAGAGCTAACCACTCAAGGTCTTCAGCAAACAGACACTATTGATTTAGGTATCACTGATATTGTGTGTACGCCAACCATTTTGGATAGAACTATGATTGTGGGCTGTCCAAACGGTCTTGCGCTTATTAATCTTGATACTAAAGCACTCACACGAATCACCTCACTTGATAATGGCGAAGCAATTGGAGACGTAAGAAGTACCCCACTTGTTTCTTGCCAGGATGACAAAACCGTAGTGTATTTCACGCAAAACAAATATGACGGAAGCCTGTATCAGTATGTGCTTGGCGAATCGAGCGCAACGTGTATTTGGGAAGCAACTGATTCATATGTTCAGTACTGCGACTCTCCTATTGCTACCGACAAAAAAGGAAATCTTTACTACGTAATTGACTACTCCTATTTGGTAGCGTTTGCAGCGGGAAAAACATCCAATTCCTCTGATGAGTCTGGTTCTGATGATGGCCCGAACAATGGTTCAAACAGTTCAGGTAATGAGGAAGGCTCAAACAATTCCGACAATTCCTCAGGAAATTCTTCGGCTAGTGCTTCGAAAGGTGCACCGCTTTCTGAACAGGGAGCACAAATGGGCACTGCAGAAGTATCAACTGCAGAGCTTTCTTCTGACGAAAATATGGAAGGCTCAACCGAAAGTGTAAGCAATTATTCTCTCAAGAAAGCTGAGGGCCAAAGCGAAGAAGGTTCTCTTTCTAGTGACATGCTCCCCTTTGTGGGCATTGCTGGTGGCGTAGTCCTTTTGGGTGTTGCTGCATGGCTTTTAGTAGGAAAAAGACCAGGTCGCTTTAACTAGAAGGTCAGAGGTTTCATGAATGATATGAAAAGAAAGATTGCCGCACTTATTGTTGCGTTACTGGCCGTGGTACTCATTGGCGCCTCGGCAGGAGCACTTCTTGGTCAACTTGAAGCCCAATCGGCAGATACAACCATTGAGCAGCAGGCTAGCGAGGTTGATGCTCAAGAAGGCTTATCTTCGAAAGATTCAGAAGGCTCAAATGAGTCCAACGAGGCAACGTCATCTGCTTCTGCATCTTCGACAGAGCAGGCGGGAGGGCAAACTGCTGGCGCGCAAACGGAATCTTTTTCGCAAGGGGGAACGACAAATAATCAATCAAACTCCCAGAGCACTGATTCTGCCATAACAGTTACGATTCAAGTTGTTGCAAGTGACGTAAACCAGCCGTTCTCGACAACGAAAACGCTAACGCTCTCTCAGGGAGCTACTGCCTATGACGCGCTTTGTAAAACAGGCCTTGCGGTGGCTTCATCAGGAAGTTCTTATGGTGTGTACATATCAAGCATCAATGGCTTGGTGGAAAAGCAGTACGGGAAGAATAGCGGATGGATGTATTCCGTTAATGGAACAACTCCTATGACTGCCTGCAGTAATTACGTGCTTAAAAAGGGAGATTCAATCAAGTGGTACTACGTCCAATAAGGGCTTAGTGCTTGGTTAATAAGAAAAAGGAACAGCTATTAAGAGAACAGCGTTTGACATTCTTCATCCAGGAGTAGCGGTGCTGTATTTCGGTGCCGTGCTTGTTCTTTCTATGGCAGTGTTTCATCCGGTCTTTTTGGCAGTAAACGTGCTGGCAGGTTTTGCTTATCACGTATATTTGAAGGGATTTTCAGCCACGGTAAAAATGCTAACGTGGCAAATCCCTTTGCTCATCATCGTAACCGTGCTCAATCCTTTGTTTGTCTCAGCGGGAAGTACTGAACTCTTTCGCATTGGAACCCAGGCGTTTTATCTCGAAAGTGCTGTGTACGGATTCTGCATGGGACTCCTTTTAGTAAGCACGCTCATATGGTTTTCAAATGCGGCGGGCGTTTTAAGCTCGGACAAGATCATGACTGTCTTTGGAAAATTCATGCCAACCATTGGCTTGATGATAACGATGGTGCTTCGCCTTGTTCCTCAATTTGTCTCGCGCGGAAAAGGCATTGCCGATGCCACTTATGCGTGCAGCGCTGCCTATCATAACGAAAAACCTTCTCCGCTTTCGGTGCGCCTGCGCCAGGTGACGTCGCTCATGGAGTGGTCGATGGAAGACTCTTTGGAAACCTCTGATGCGATGCGCGCAAAAGGATGGGGAAGCACGAACAAGCGATCACAGTACCAGCTCTATTCAAAAGGAATGCTTGACTATGCCATTGGAGCGGTGTTCCTTTTGCTTGTTGCGCTTGATGTGGCGGGGATTGTACTTGCGGTTTCTTCGGTAAGCTTTTATCCCGTCATAGCAGGCGTCTTTCCTTGTTGGGGCGTGCTTTCTCATGTAATTATGCTGGCACTTCCATTGTATGTTGAGTTTTACGCGAGTATGCGTTTTTAATTGTTGAGTTGTGGATTTGGATACGTAATGACGAATGCTGAATGTCAAACAGAAGTAATTGCCCGCTGGGAGGATTTTTCTTTTCGCTATCCTGAGGGCGAAAAGGGCGGGCACAACAAAGGTTCTGCCCAGAGTGATTCTTCTGCTCAGCGCGATTCCTTTTCTTTAGGGCCACTTTCTTTCGAAGTGAAAAAGGGCGACTTTGTTTTGCTTGTAGGAGAAACGGGTTGCGGAAAAACTACCTTGCTTCGCTGTTGCAAGCCTGAGATTGCGCCTGAAGGAACGCGAGCAGGTCATCTTACTATCTGCGGGAAAGAGATTGATGCTCGAGATAAGTCTCGTCAGTTTTTTCCTGAGGTGGGCTACGTTTTTCAGAATCCAGAAAATCAAGCGGTCTGCTCAGAGGTTTGGCACGAGCTCGCCTTTGGGCTCGAAAATATTGGTATGGAGCCGGGCGAAATGCGCAGGCGTGTTGCCGAAGTGGCCCACTTTTTGGGAATCGAGTCATGGCTTCATAAAGAGACGGCTCATCTTTCGGGCGGTCAAAAGCAAATTCTCAACATCGCGAGTGTTTTGGTGATGAACCCCTCTGTTCTCTTGCTGGATGAACCAACGTCCCAGCTTGATCCTATTGCGGAGAGCACCGTGCTTCACGCGCTCTTTCGCCTAAACAGAGAGCTGGGCATTACCATCATTGTGGCAACGCATCAAATTGAGGCGCTTGCCCCGTATGCAAATACTATTGCGCGCCTTTCGCGTGCAGGAATTAAAGCGCGTCCGTTGTCGGAGTGCCCCGAGTATACTCAGCGTGCATTTTGCGAGACAGGTAAAGCAGGCGAAACGTATGATTCGCACGGAGAGGCTGAGAAAAACTCAGCTGCCCTCTCTTTGAGGGACGTAACTTTTTCCTACGAGCGAAAAGGAGCGTTTGTTTTGCGCGGCTGTTCATTCGCCTTCCAAAAAGGAACTATTAACGCCTTGGTGGGAAGCAATGGCTGCGGCAAAACTACTGCTCTGAAATTGTTAGCAGGATCCTTAAAACCCGTACGAGGCCAGGTGAAAAATGAGCTGCGCACTTTTCAGGGATATATTCCGCAGGATCCAAAGGCTCTCTTTGTGAAGGATTCAGTAGAAGAAGAGGTTTTGGAGTGGCAACACTCTAGTGGATACTCAGCCGACGAAGCGCGGGAGATGCTTGAGAAATTTGGATTAGCGCCACTTGCGTCACTTCATCCGTTTGATTTGTCGGGTGGCCAGCAGCAAGTGTTGGCATTTTGTAAGGTGATTCTTACTAAACCGCAGCTTCTTCTTATTGACGAGCCTACAAAAGGTCTCGACGTAACCTACAAAACACTCATCGGAAAAATACTGTGCGGAGAAGCTGAAAAGGGAACAACGATTGTGCTCTGCAGCCACGACCTCAGCTTTGTTAATAGCGTTGCCGATACGGCTACCATGCTTTTTGATGGTCAGGTTGCCTGTTCCGAGCCAACCAGCCAATTTTTCCAGGGTAATTTCTTTTATCGTCCTTTGCAGGATGAGTTTTCGCGGAGTTTTGTTAAATGAAAACGCTCGGTACCATAGTTGAAATTGGTGGATTGATTGGCGTTCCTGCGGCACTGATTGCGTGCGCCTACTTTCAGATAGAGCAAGCTGCCTTGCTGACACTTCTTGTTGTCGTGGTGTCGCTTGCAATCTTCTTTAAGGATTTCGAAATTCGTAAGCCTGCGCTGAGGCAGATTATGCCTACTGTTGTTTTGGCTGCGCTTGCTAGTGCAGGACGAATTCTGTTTGCGCCTATTCCTGACTTTAAGCCGGTGTCTGCTATCTGCATTATTTCGGGTGCGGTGTTTGGAAGGCAATGCGGATTTATGGTGGGAGCGCTTGCGGCGCTTTGCAGCAATTTCTTTTTCGGACAAGGTCCATGGACGCCGTGGCAAATGTATGCCTGGGGATTAATTGGCTATCTATCAGGAGTTATCTTTCAGCGGTGCGAACTTAAAACTCCCGCCGTGCTGGTGGGAGGGTTTGTGTCAGCTCTTCTGTATGGCTTAATTCTTAACAGTTGGTATGTGGTGGGTTATGTAAATCCGCTCACCCTTCCAGGTGCATTGATGGCCTTTGGTGCAGGCCTTCCGTTCGATATTGTCCACGGTATTGCCACAGCTGTTTTCTTGAGCGTGCTCTATGTTCCGTGGCGCCGAAAACTTGAGCGAATAAAAAGGAAATATGGGCTGTAGTTTGCTGGGCTATAGATTGCTAAATCAAAGCATTCAGACTGCTCACTTATAAAGCAGAGCTTAGAGGCGCAGTCTACAGAATATGCTTTGCGGGCTGTAACCTGGGGTATCGCGCGAAGAATCAAAACGCGAAGGGTTATAGAGAAAAGCTATAACTATCTAACAGAAATCGGTATAAGCCTATTACGGGTTTTTCGCCCCAATCTGTTCGCGAGGTTCTTATAATCAGAGCCATGAGAAAGATAGATAACATATTCAAAAACGCGAAGGCAAATGGTACTCAGCCAATCTCCTTCGAAATCTTCCCTCCTAAGGGAGAATTGACATTAGATGCTGCACGTAAAGTTACTTCAGAGCTTACCGATCTGTACCCAAACTTTGTATCTGTAACCTATTCAGCAGGTGGTAGCGGAAATAGCAATGCAACAGCAGATATTGCCGCCTTATTGCAGGACGAATTAGACTGTCCTGCTGTTGCTCACCTTACTTGTGTTACTGCAACGAAGCAAAAGATCGAAGAAGCAATCGTTGACCTTAATAGCAAGGGAATCAAAAACGTATTAGCGCTCCGTGGCGACATTCCTGCAGGAGTTGAGCCTGTTAACGAATTTACGTACGCAAAAGATTTGATTCCAATGCTCAAGGAAGCTGGTTTCTGTGTAGGCGCTGCTGCGTATCCAGAAAATCACGTAGACTGCTTCGACTCCAAGCTCAACATTCAGCATTTGAAAGAGAAGCAAGAGGCTGGTGCAGACTTCTTCGTAACCCAGCTCTTCTTCGACAATGAATGCTTCTTCCGTTTCTGGGACGATGCATTGAACGCAGGTATTACGCGTCCAATCACTGCAGGCATTATGCCATTTTTGAGCAAGGAACAGATTACCCGCATGGTATTTATGTGCGGTGCTTCCCTTCCTGCTCCTATTGTTAAGATTCTCCATAAATACGAGCATGACCCTGTTTCTCTTCGAAAAGCAGGTATCGAATATGCAGCTCAGCAATTTATTGGGCTCTCATCTCAAGGCGTAGACGGACTTCACTTGTATACTATGAACCAGCCTGATATTGCGCGAACCGTAGTTGGAGAACTAAGAAAAGATTGGTTGTCTCGTTAAGTGAGTATTCAGCATCCAAATACATCGTTTGATAGGGGCGCAGTGAATTCTGCGCCTTATCTTTACGAGCGCAAAAACACAACCATCTCGTTGGACGTTGACCTTGATTGCGCCTTGCGATTTATGGGTTATACCGGTCAGGAGCTCACTGCTGATTTAGTGGCCCGTTTGCAACAGATGGCCCAAAAATGCAGTGCAGTTGCAAAGCCAAGCTACGTGTGGCGTTTGTTCGACATCGAATCAATAACGCCCCAAGCAGTGGTTCTCAAAGGTCAGCCGCTTGTTTTGGAGGGCTCAAGCATCACTCATCATCTTGAAGGGGCTACCCAGGTTGTGCTCTTGGGGGCAACGCTTGGTCTTGTCCATGAGAGAGAATCCCAGGCACTTGCAAGTATCAATTCCTTGGATGCACTCTTGTTCAACGCGTGCTCTAATGCGCTCATTGAACAGGTGGCTGATTTCGTTCAAAACGACATTAATGAGTGGGCGAAGAAAAACGGCTTGTTCGCAAAAATGCGTTTTAGTCCTGGATACGGGGACTTGCCGCTGGATATTCAGCCTCAGTTCTTGAAGGTTTTGGGTGCTCAGAAGTCAATTGGCCTTCACGTTCTCCCTACTAATATTCTTGTCCCCATGAAAAGCATTACTGCTATTGTGGGATTGTTTAATTACGAAACAGATACTTCTTTCATTCCGTGCACGCAGTGTGCAGCGTTTGAATTTTGCTCATATCGTGAGAAAGGAATCATTTGCCATGGCTGACCTTTTGCAGTCCAAATGTCAGGATAAAGACGAAGCTTTATCGCACGTATTGACGCCAAGCCAGTTGTTGGCTGATTTCGATCCTCTTGCAGGATTACAGATTAAAGACGAACACCTTCGCCAGGTTTTTCTTGGCAATGAATACTTGGTGCAGGATGGCGCTATGGGAACCATGCTCCAGAAAGCGGGTCTGGCAACGCCAGGTGTAGTTCCTGACTTGCTCAATTTCTCTCATCCAGAAGAAATCACGGCAATTCATAAACAGTATGTGGATGCAGGCGCTGAGATGGTTATCACCAACACCTTTGGTGCAAACCGCTATAAGTTGGAAGGCCAGGCTTCTGTTGCTGAGGTTTTCCAGGCTGCGGCTGACAATGTTCGTGCGGCAGGTGCACGCTACGTTG
>JBJEKV010000009.1:0-1729 GCA_051878815.1 Anaerotardibacter sp.
TTGAGGTATTCATTCACAACATGAGACTTCAGTCAGAAGATCGTTCTGCAAAACTTGCAGCTGAGAAAGAAGAAGAAAAAGAATTAGGTATTGTTGCCGTATGTGTTGGCGAAGGTAACGAAGCAATCCTTAAGAGCTTGGGCGTTGACTATGTAGTATCCGGTGGTCAGACTATGAATCCATCTACCAAGGACTTGCTTGATGCGGTTAATGCTGTTAACGCAAAGAAGGTTCTCATCCTTCCTAACAACAAAAACATTATCATGGCATCTCAGAGCTGCGTAGAAGTATCTGAAAAGCCATGTGCGGTAGTTCCAACTACAAGCGTTCCTGAGGCATTTGCTGCGCTCTTCGTTCTTAATCCTGAAGCTTCTCTTGAAGAAAATGTTGAGGAAATGACCGAGGCATTCTCTCAGGTTGAAACAGGCGAAGTTACTCACGCAATTAAGGACGCTAAGGATTCTTCCGGTAACCCAATTCATGACGGTGACGTAATTGGTATTGCTAATGGCTCTATCGATGTAGTTACTAACTCCGTTAAAGAAGCAACCTTCAAACTTCTTGAGGTTATGGAAGCAGATGACTACGATACCTTAACCTTGCTTGCTGGTTGCGATATGACTGATGAAGAATTCGAAGAAATCGTTTCCGAAATTGAAGAGAAGTACGAAGATCTTGAGGTAGACCCTCATCGTGGCGAACAGCCTTTGTATCCAATCGTACTCTCCCTCGAATAATGTTTTAAGGCCTATGACCTCAAAATCACTACAGAGAAACCAAGGAAAGGCGGTCAAAGACCGCCTTTCTGCTACCTTCACGCTTGATGAATCCTGTGTAAAGATTCCTCAAGTAAGCTCTGCGCGTGCTTCAATCCTAGCAGGGCGTGGAATTTATTCTGTGAGAGATATTCTGAATACGTTTCCAAGGCGTTATCAGGACTTGTCTAAGGTTGCCCAAATTGGTCCTGCCGTCATAGGTGAGGAATGCACGATTGTGGGCCAGATTTATGAGCTTAAAACGAAACGACCAAAACCAAAGCTCTCACTCATTGAAATAACCCTCATTGATCAAACGGGAACCCTTATTGTTACCATGTTTAATCAGCCGTGGCTTGCTAAAAACCTTTCATCGGGTATGACGCTGAGTGTTTCGGGAAAAGTGGAATTCAATTACGGCTTTAAACGAATGACCAGCCCCGTAATTGAGGTGATTGAATCTCCGCAAGATGCTGAAGGAAAGGTACTTTCGTTCTATCCAGGGTCTGCAAAGCTTTCAAGCGGAGTTTTTTCTCGTATTGTTGAAAACGCGCTCCATATGGTTTCGGGCCTCTACGATCCCCTGCCTGTTTATCTAAGGGCGAAATACCGTCTCTGTTCACGTTATCAAGCCTATCGAGGAATACATACTCCTGAAACGCTCGAAGAGGTTTCTCAGGCAAGAAGACGCCTCATTTATGAAGAGTTGCTCTTCTGCCAGCTGGGACTTCTCCAAAAGGAAAAGGAACGTGCCTTGTCAGGCCCTTCTTTTGTTCAGGCTTTATCGGAAGAAAGTCGTCATAGCTTGGAAGAGCTTATTCCGTTCGAACTTACCGAAGACCAGCAAAACGCGGTAGAAGATATTTTAGAGCGAATGGAAAGACCTGCTTCTATGAATCATCTTTTGCTTGGAGATGTCGGTTCGGGCAAAACCATGGTTTCCTTGTTTGCGCTCTGTGCTGCCTGCACAAACG
>JBJEKV010000010.1:0-7340 GCA_051878815.1 Anaerotardibacter sp.
CAGATTGTTCACAATGCTCAGACTTACGTTGATCAGGCATTCAAGATTCTTGATCCAGAGAAAACTACCCTTCGTTTTAACTCTGAGTGGATTTTGTCTCTTGGTATGGAAGAGCTTCTTAAGATTATGGCGAACTTCACCGTTGCACGTATTCTTGAGCGTGATGACTTCCACAATCGTTACACCAGCGGTTTGCCAATCAGCTTGCATGAATTTATGTACCCTGTAATGCAGGCATATGACTCAGTGGTAATTGAGGCTGACGTTGAGCTTGGTGGTACTGACCAGCTCTTCAACTTGCTTGCAGGCCGTGAGCTTATGGAGAAATCCGGCATGGAGCCACAGGTTTGCCTTACCCTGCCATTGCTTGAAGGCACTGACGGCGTTAAGAAGATGTCCAAGAGCTACGGCAACTACATTGGTTTGACTGACGAACCTGCTGATATGTTCGGCAAAGTAATGTCTATTCCTGATGACATCATGATTAAGTACTATCGCTTGGCTTCTACCGTTGCGGTTGATGAGATTGACCGTATCGAGGCAGGTCTTGCTGCTGACGAACTTCATCCTAACAAGGTAAAACGCGCTTTGGCTGCTAACATCGTTTCCGCTTACTGGGGAGACGAAGCTGCTCAGGCTGCAGAGCAGGCTTTTGACAACTTGTTTAAGAAGCACGAAATTCCTGAGGACGTTCCTGAGTTCGCTGCTGACCTTACTCCTAATGATGAGGGCTTAGTATACGTTGCAAAGATTATCGCCGACGCAAAAATGACTCAGTCTGTTGGCGAAGCTCGTCGATTGATTGATGGCGGCGGCGTAAAAATTAATGGCGAAGCGTTGGCTGCTAAAACCTACAATGTTGACCCAGCTAAGCTCGAGGGCGCTGTTATCCAGGTTGGCAAGCGTAAGTTCGTTCGCTTAGTTTAATTTGCGTTAGGGCTTACCGCGCGAGGCGTTGAAGCCTGTCGCGTGCTCAAACGGGAGCTTGCTACGTTGCGCGTTGAGGCGTGCGCAGGTTAGAGCTTACAGCGCTGCGTGTTGAGGCGTGCACGGTCTAGAGCTCGAAGCTTTCCAAATCTTCAGGAACATACACCGTTCCTGAGAAATGGCGCTTCGCTTCCGCAGTATAGAGCTCTTTTCTGTGAGGATACGTATCCTCCTCAGTGTGATAGAGCACCAAATTACTTATACCAAGCATTTCGGCCACTTCTGCTGCATCTTTTGCGGTGGAGTGGCTGATTTCATAAGGGCGGTATTTTTCCGCTTCAGCATAAAGACAAAATGCCTCATGAAGGAGCCACGTACAGTTGCGAATATAAGGCTCCAAGTGAGGGCGATAAGGTTCGTCGCCACAGCAGGCAAGTTTCTTTTCCGTACCAGACGTTCCTTTGCTGGATGAACTTTCCTGATTAAACGGCTTTTCTTCGCCAGATGAAATCCCATCATTAGTTGAGTGTTCGCCACCTGAGTGCTCTTCGTAAAATGACTTTTCCGCGCCAGCTTTCTCTTCGCCATAGGAAATAACAAATCCAAATTGCGTAGCTTTTTTCGAGCCCATATCAAAGGCCTGTGCGTTATGGCCTAGAGCAGAGAACTCATCTCCATGATTAAGGGCCACCATGTGGATTCGCTTACCAAGCAAATCGCTTTCAACGGGGCGCAGCAAATTGGTAGCCATCTGAGTGAGCAAGCTAATTACTTCCTTATGGGAGTAGATGGTGACATCGCCTTCGAAATTGTCATCAACGATATCGTTGGCAACTCTGCGAATATACCAAACAATTCCCAAGAGATGGTCAATGTGCTTGTGGGTCACGAAAACGGTGCGAATGCTCTGCCAGTTATAGCCTGCTTTTTCAATCTGATTGAACAAGCAGTTGCCGCCACCGCCATCAACAAGGAATAACTCCTGGTTTTCTTCGAGGAGAAAGCAGGTGTTGAAGTACTTGAAGGTGAGTGCATGACCAGTGCCGAGCAACGTAAGCTTCATAGCTAGCCGCCAATCTTTTCCATGAGAATGATGGACTCAATGTGGTTCGTGTGAGGGAACATATCTACTGCCTGCATGCGCTTGATAACGTAGCCTTTGTGAGCTAGATATTCCGCATCGCGTACTTGCGTCTTTGGATTGCAGGAGATATAGACAATGCGCTTTGGATTCATGGTAGCAGCCGCGTCTAAGAAAGTTTCGGTAGAGCCTGCGCGCGGAGGATCCATGAGCAGTACGTCAATCTCTTCTTTATCAGAAGCAAGGCGAACCATGAATTCGCTGGCATCTTCGGCGAAGAATTGTGCGTTGTCAATTCCGTTGTGGAGCGCATTGTTACGTGCATCAACAATAGCGTCTTCAACCACGTCAACGCCAATCACGCGCTTGGCACAAGCTTCAGGTTTTTCAGGAAGACCTGCCGCCGCAACAAGACCAATGGTGCCTGTTCCGCAGTAGGCATCCAAGACTACCTCGGTGCCAGTAAGCTGTGCAATAGTGATTGCGCTTCTATACAGCACTTCAGTCTGAATTGCGTTTACCTGGTAGAAGGAGTGCGAAGAGATGCGGAAGCTTAAGCCACACAAGGTATCAAGAATGAAGCCAGGGCCGTAGAGGGTACGCTCCTTTTCGCCCAGAATTACGTTAGTTTGGCGTGTGTTTATGTTCTGGACAACAGTGGTAATGAAAGGGCATTTCGCCACGAGCTCTTTCACGAATGCTTTTGAGCGAGGGAATACGTTTTCGTTTGTAACTAGGGTAACCAGAACTTCATTACTGTTGTGACCTACGCGCACAATGGCGTGGCGCAAGAAGCCTTCGCCCGTGTCTTCGTTGTAGGCATCAATATTGAAGCGAACCATGAGGTCACGAATGGTGAGGATTACTTGCTTTGCATTTTTGTTTTCAAGAAGGCAGGAATCAGAAGGGATGATTCGATGCGTTCCTTCTTTATACATGCCGCAAAGAACTTCGTAAGGAAGTGTCTTGTGTCGCTGTTTTGTTTGAGTTTGAGACTTTTTGAGCTTTCTGCCTGGGGCATAAGGAGAAACTACTTTGTTGCGGTAATAGAACGGATTATCCATGCCAAGGATTGGCTCAATTACGGTCGAGACTCCAATAAGATGCTCGAATAAGTCAATGAGGTAGTCTTGTTTATTTTGGAGCTGTTTTTCGTAAGGCGTGCGCAAGTGTTGGCATGCACCACAGTCCTTTTCGATAGGACAGTAAGAGCCTTTAGGTTTTGTGGAACCTTTGAAGTCTTTAACTTCTGAGGATCTCTTGGCTCCTTTGAAGGCTTTCTTTTGAGATCTCTTAGCGCCAGCTCCTTTGAAGTTTTTGCCGCCTTTTGTTTTTGCAGATGCTTTTGCAGACGTTTTTACAGACGCCTTTGCAGATTTTGCAGCTTTGGCCTTCTTTGGGCTTTGCTTAGATTTGTTTTGTTTAATGCTCATGTTTACCTCTAAAACGAAATGACACTTCATTTTAGTTCATGAACAAGGTGTTAGTCTACGAACATTAGCAGGCTGTTGGCCGTTGATGCCGTATTGGATTAGCGGGCTATGGGCTACTAATGTTGTATTAGGCTAGAAGGAAAGAAGTCTTCGCAAAAGTTTAGTATCGGCAGACGAGAGCGAGTCAAGTGAATAATTCGACAACTCAAGGAAGCGCACCAATGCTTTTAAGCGAGCTTCGGCTTCCTGAGGGCTAATATTTTGAGCAGCACAAATGCTGTGATAAAGCGTGTGTGCATTCGCCTTAACAAAAGGAAGCCAGGTGTCATTTTTGGCAATCTTATCAAGATGAACAACGTTGTCTGAGCTATAGCTCAATACGCCCAGAATGCCCGAAATAGCATATTCGATAATAAGACGTGTAGTAGGCTCTAAATCTTTTTCTTCGACACCTAAAACCGTTTCCCAAACACGAAGAACGGTCATTTTGATTTTTTTCATAATGATGGTGCCGCCGCCACGCTCAGCCAAGATTTGAATGCGCTTTATATTAGGGATGATAGATTCTATATCACGAGGAACGGAAACGTCGCCACAAATGATGCGAATTACAATGCGTGATACGAGTCCATTAGCGAAGAGCTCTCGGTTGATTGATTTTTCAGTAAGCTCGTTGATGTCCGCAAAGTGATAGTAGAACGTACCACGATTGCATTGGGCTTTAGACGCAATCATTCCCACCGTTATTTCGTGAAAATGGTAGTCCTCTAAAAGGTCCCAAAATGCCTGATAAATTCGCTCTTTTGCATCAAGAGTATCTGCGTCTTTTCTTGGTCTTCCCATGACTGCTCCTATCGGGTAAAAGCGTTCATAATAAGCATCTGCAGGCGGTTTTCAATGTTGGCGAAACTTACGTCCGGATCGTAATCCAGCGGAAGAATCTGAGCTTCTGGGTAGAGCTCTTTCAAGCGCTTACTGATTCCGCGACCTACAACATGGTTAGGTAAACAAGCAAATGGCTGTAAGATGATGAAATTCCTGCATCCATGGGCTGCGTGATGAAGAATTTCACCAGGAATAAGAACGCCCTCTCCTGCGTCAAAAGTGTGATGAATGATAGGGTCACTTGCCTTAATAAGCTCATCCATGCGAACGGCTGGCTTGTAAAGAGGATGGCTTACGGCAATTTTGTCGGTAATGTCATGAGCATAATTGAAGAGCTTATTGGCAATGTCGTACCAATTCTTCTCTTTCTTCGAGATGTCAATGTTGTATTCCTTAACCTGAGCATCTTTGTAGAAGTATGACTTGCGAATAACGTCAGTCATACGTGCTTCAATGACTTCCATACCGTTGTCTTCCAGATATTTTTCAATATCGTGGTTTGCACCAGGATGGAAGTTGAGGAGATATTCGCCCACAATAAGTACGGTAGGCTTAGGGTTAGAACGGTCATAATCTATGGTTTTGAACAGTTCGATGCCCTTTTTGAAGGCACGCTTAGCGCCTGAAACGCCATGCTTCTCAAGACCTTCTACCAGGCCATCAAGTGCTTTATCAAAGACTGCTTCAGTAGAACCAGGAACCTTTTCGTATGGACGAATCTTGCGAAGGAGTTCTTCGTATACGTCAATCATAGGAAGCGCAACGGCCATGCGAATACTGGTTCCCAAACTAAAGAAGAGACCTGGATGGAGATTCTTTTGGTCAACGTCGTCGTTGGTGATGATTGGAACGTAATCAAAGCCCGCCTCGTCAAGTGCCTTACGAAGAAGCGCACCGTAATGAGTCAAGCGGCAGTCACCAATATACTTACCCGTGCCAATAGCAATCTCATGTGGATCGTATTTTCCGCTGGTAAGGGAAGCAAGAGATTCGCCAATAGTCATTTGAGCAGGGAAGCAGATGTCGTTGTGGACATACTTTTTGCCCAGCGCAATAGCTTCTTCTCTACCAACTTCCATAGCTTCAGCTTTTACGTGCTGTTTTGCCAAGGCCGCACTCATAATCTTTGCGAATGCGTGCGAGGTGTTAGGCACCAAGATGGTGAGACGCTTGCGGTCTTTCTTAACGAACTTAACCGGATACGGATCTTCCAAATCATTGAAAACAGGAGCTTTGCAAAGCGCTTGCTTCATGTAGGAAGATTCGATGAAGGAATTAACGCGGATGCGCAATGGACCTCGGATATTACTCTCGTCAAGTTTCAAGATGAGCGGCGTTTTGTTCGAGGTCTCACGCATGAGGCGAATAATTTCGTCAGAAAGATAGGCGTCATGACCGCAGCCAAAGCTTACGATTTGGCAGTATTCCAAGTTAGGATTTTTAGCTGCAATGAGCGCGCACGAAAGCATGCGAGCATGGTAATTATTTACGATGTCTAAGCGTGAGTGAGTCAAATCAACCTGGTTTACACCTGGTACGGAATCGGCAGTAAGTACCGGGATACCCAGCTCAGTGAAAAGACTTGAGAGCTCATGGTTGATGAGCATGTCATTGTGGTATGGCCTACCTGCAAGAATAACGGCCTTATTGTTGGTAGCTTCAGCCATAGCAATAATTTCAGAGCCCTGGCGAAGTAATTCGTCTTTAAAGAACTTTTGAGCGCGCAGTGCCTGCTCGATTGCCTTTAAGGTTGCATCTTCTGAGATATTGAAGGTCTCCTTCATGTATCCGCTAAGCTGATTGTTGCGGTCTTCTTCGGTATACCAATGCCAAAGAGGGTTGTCGAATGGGATGCCCCATTGACGCTCAGGGTTGTCTGAGTTCTGGATAACCAGTGGATAGCCCTTTACGACTGCGCACATGGAGCGGCTGGTCTCTTCGGTGTTTTCTGATTTAACCGTAGTCAATACCGGCATAAAGATGCGGTCTACTTTCTGCTTGGCCAAATCACGCAAATGTCCATGAACGAGCTTTGCCGGGAAGCATACGGTGTCAGAGGTGATAGCGGCCAAGCCCTCTTCGAATAATTTCTGGGAGCTCTTCTTTGAAAGCTTGACGGTAAAGCCAAGGCTTCTGAAGAAGGTTGTCCAGAATGGCGCATTGTCCCACAGGGATAAAACGCGGGGAAGGCCAATGGTGATGCCGTTAGAAGGAAGGACCTCTTCGCAATCATATTCTTTGAAGAGGAGCTCTTCGCGAACCTTAAACATGTCAGGAACCTCATTTGATTTGGCGGTGATGTCTTTGAGTTGAGCGCGGGCTTCGGAATCTTTTGGATTGCCCAGCACTTCGCCCTTTGCGCAGCGATTGCCCGTAATCCAGTGCTCACCGTCATTGAAGGTGATGATAGTGCGGTTGCACTTGTTTGCGCAGAATGGGCAAGGATGGCCTGAGTCCTGGTTGTACGTGAAGTCTCCAAGAGCATCAAGGCCAATGAAGGTTGATGCTGCCTGGCTTGATTCCATGTGTTCTTTTGTGAGAAGCGCAATACCAATTGCACCCATGATGCCCGGATATGGAGCGCGGGTAACTGGCTTTTCAAGGTATTGCTCAAGCGCGCGAAGTACCGCGTCATTTCTGAACGTGCCGCCTTGAACCACAATGTGGGAACCAAGCTTCTCCAAATTGGAAACGCGAATCACCTTTGTGAAAACGTTTTCAATAATGGATCGGCAAAGGCCAGCCATGATATCAGAAGGGGTTTTGCCGTTTTTCTGTTCAGACACGATGCTACTGTTCATGAAAACGGTGCATCGGCTGCCCAGTACGGCTGGGTCAGTAGAGGCGAATGCTTCTTGGGCAATATCGCACACCGGAATGTTGAGGGAGGAAGCGAAGCCTTCCAAGAACGAGCCGCATCCGGAAGAGCATGCTTCGTTAACTACGATGTCGGTGATGATTCCATCATTAAGCCAAATAGCTTTCATGTCCTGGCCACCAATATCAAGGATAAA
>JBJEKV010000011.1:0-1676 GCA_051878815.1 Anaerotardibacter sp.
CGTCATGCAGACACCGATCAACGTGATTACATCTTTAATGATTGGGTTGAATATAAGGGTTTGGCATATGGCACGCAACATAAACGTGAGTTCATTGATAATTTGAATCAATTCCTTGGCAATGACGTTAAGATTGCTAAGATGACATATGATTACGAAATTGACCGTATCGTAAAACAAATTGAAGAAGGTGTTAGCAAGCAAGAAATCGCAAGCTATGTGAATGCGAATAAGTATCGATTCGATGGTCGTGCTCCTGAGATTTACAGTTTGGTTGCGGAACGTGTTGGTTACGGTAGCGGTACGAAGTTTAGAAATTGGGATGAGTATTACACGAAGCGTATTGCTGATATTGATAACAAACGTGGTACTGAGAAATTCACGCCAGGATTGCAACGCCTTTACGATAAGTTAAATAAGGATGCACTATATCGTTCTCAACTTATCATTGAGCTCAAAGGTAAAAGCATGCAACAAATTCTTCGTAGAAAGAAAGAAATGCTTGACGCTGATTTAATGAAACTGCACGATACGGAAGCAGATAGAATGTTCAGTGATACAACTATGCGTGCTATTGGTCGTGACCCTATGCCTGATGGCGTGATGGACGAAGGGCGCGGTATTGAGCGTGTTGGTACAAGTTCTGGTCAAGGCGTTACGTACCAAGCTACTAAGAGCGGTGGTAATCGTGCGGTAGACGTTGGTGTTGGTAATGGTGGCAAACTTGAGGAAGTGTATAACTACAAGCTTATCTCTTCTGAAGTGGAAGAAGTTAAGGCGTTCGTTTTCAAAACAGCAAGCAAGTTAAACTCTAACGATATCTTGAAGCAAGGCGGCATTGCAGGATTCGCTAATAAAGTTGCGACTGAAACGGAGAATGTTTTAGCTTCTACGTTCAAGCGTGAGTGGTCCAATTTAACTCCTAAGCAACGTAGCTTTGCGGTTACATTAGCTTCCAAGAACGTTTTCGAAGGTTCAGCAGACCTAGCTAAGAACGCTGAGATTAAGAAGTTTGCAAAGCACATTGAGGAACGTTTGGTTTTACGTCATGCTGAGGCTGTAAATAGTTCTTCTAAGATTGGTGACAAAGTATTAATGCGCGAATCAGAGTTAGCAGGAACGATTGAGAACAAGCAATACTACCCTGATGGACTTGTTGAGTATGATGTGCGTTACGCTGATGGTACGGTTGAGACGGTTACGACTGATGCTATTAAAGAAATTAACAGCGCTAAGCCTGCGGATATTCTGTTCAGTCAACTTGTTAAGGATTCTATCGATGAGTCATATATGAAGGCTGTTAAAGAAATTGAGGAACGTAATCAAAAGAAACTAGCCGAGTACGCTCAAACGGTTAAACAAATTGATGATGAAAATGCAAAAGCTATGGAATCTTATCAGAAGCGTTTAGATGAATGGCAAGCAAAACGTGAAGCTGATTATGCGGCTGCGATGGAGAAATACAACAAAGAACACCCTGCTATTCTAGAGGAACGTAGACGTATTAAAGCGTTGAATGAGGCTTCTCGCAAAGAGTATGAAGAAGCTGTTCGTACATCAAATAAGCTTGCAGATGAATTCTTTGAACGTAGCGCACAACTAGATGAGCTTATCTCTGCTAGTAAAGAAGTTAGCGCAACGAATATGACTCGTAAGGTTGCGGTTGAGCAACTTGG
>JBJEKV010000012.1:0-1665 GCA_051878815.1 Anaerotardibacter sp.
AGCAATCATTATGGCAATGCGTTTCTTTGAGAGCTTGGGAATTAAGAAAGAGTCTCTTCGTCTTCTTATTAATTCCATGGGTTGCGAACACTGCAGGCCAGCATTTCGTGATTCGGTTAAGGCATTTCTTGTTGAGCATCATGATGAAATGTGTGAAGAGTGCCAAGGTCGAGAAGAAACAAATCCTTTGCGTGCTTTTGACTGTAAGAAGGAACACTGCGCTGAATTGATGGCATCTGCTCCTCATATAACTGATGCGCTTTGCCCTGAATGTAAGGCTCATTACGAACAGGTGAAGGAATATCTCGATCAAGCAGGTATTGAGTATGTTGAGGATTACACCTTAGTTCGCGGCTTAGACTATTACACTCGTACCGTTTTTGAGGTTCAAGTTATTGAAGGTATGGGATCTCAGAACGCTATTGGCGGTGGCGGCAGATATGACAAGCTCATGAAGGAAATTGGTGGACCTGAAACTCCTGGTTTTGGTTTTGCTATTGGTTATGAGCGCTGTCGCATTGCGCTCGAGCGTCAAGGTTATGTTATCGAAGAGCCAAAGAATCTTGAGTTCTACCTTGCATGCGTTGATAAATCCGTTTCTGCTGAAGCATTTAAGTTGATGCAGGCCTTCCGTGATGCGGGCTTTATTGGTGATATGGATCATCAGAACCGCAGCCTTAAAGGTCAGTTCAAGCAGGCAGGAAAACTTGAGGTTGATTACGTTTTGGTTCTTGGTCCTGATGAATTGAGTGAAGGAAAGGTAACCATTCGCAATTTTGCAGACCATACTGAAACTGCCTATGAGCTCGCTGCTTTATATGAAGGATTGCAAGCTCAGAGCAAAAATGAAGAAAAACTCTCGTTAAAAGTATTTTTAAATACCCTTACTAAATAGATTACATATAGAATAGGGCATGGTGAAAATCCTTAGAGTTGTTGTGTGGTCTTATGGCCACAATAAAACGAGTTAATTATTGAAATATAGATAGAGAAGAGGGAATAGGTTTATGACTGACTACTTAAACAAGTACAGCATGCATACCCATACCTGCGGACAGCTTCGTAGTGAAGATGTTGATGCAACCGTAGTCTTGACTGGTTGGGCTTGGCACAATCGTGACCACGGCGGTTTGATTTTTGTTGATCTTCGTGACCGTGACGGTTATACCCAGATTGTTGTTGACCCAGATTGTGTGAGTGCTGAAGAGTTTGAAGTAGCTGAGCACTTAGGTCGAGAATACGTACTTAAGGTTGAAGGTAAAGTACGTGCTCGAGGTGAAGGCGCAGTAAACCCAAATATGGCAACGGGCGAAATTGAAGTATTGGCAACCAGCGTTCAGGTTCTCAACACTTCTGTTACCCCTCCTTTCTCTATTGAAGACGGTATTGAAACTGACGAGACTACTCGTATGAAGTGGCGCTACATGGACATTCGCCGTCCTGAAATGTATGCAAGCTTGCACTTGCGTCACGTAGTTGCTCAGGCTATTCGCTCTGCATTGAATGAGCGTGGCTTCTTGGAGGTTGAAACTCCAATTTTGGCAAACTCAACTCCAGAAGGTGCTCGTGACTACATTGTTCCTTCTCGTCCAAATCCTGGCAAGTTCTATGCGCTTCCTCAGAGCCCTCAGCAGTTCAAGCAGATGTTGATGTGTGCTGGTGTTG
>JBJEKV010000013.1:0-7061 GCA_051878815.1 Anaerotardibacter sp.
CTATTCGCCTGTATAAAGAAGGGGCTGCGCCTAAGATTATCATGTCGGGTGACAACACTGAATCAAGCTACAACGAAGTAATGGCTATGTGTAACTACGCTGTCAAGCAAGGGGTTGATAGGGATGATATATTCTGCGATCATGCAGGCGTTTCAACCTATGACACCATGTATAGGCTGAAGTACGTCTTTTCGGTTGAGCGCTGTGTGCTTGTTTCCCAGGAATATCACTTGTATCGCTGTATTTATGACGCCGAAGGGTTCGGCATTGCCGCGGTAGGCGTGGCGGCCGATGCGCATGAATATCAAGATCAGGAATCGTACGAAAAGCGCGAGTACGTGGCGCGCTTCAAAGACTTCTTCGAGGTTCTCTTCAAGGTTGAACCGGTGAAGAAGAGCTCACCGGTTTCCCTTGATCAATCAGGCAGAGTCACCCAGTGGTGGTAATGCCCTAATCTTTGTGCGATGCTGCACCACTTGCTTAAGCCTTATTTGGTGAAGTAGCTTCGCGGTTAACTGCCCAATTTGACCGCCCTTGGTCCTTGTGAGGCAGGGCGGCCTAATAGTTTATGGCAGCAAGTGGAGCTGCTTAAAACTCTTGTACGAGCGCTTCCATTTCCTCGAGCAATTCGCCAAATAAAGAAAGGGCACTTTCGATAGGCTGCGTGGTTGCCATATCAACACCTGCACCCTTGAGCAAATCAATTGGAGGCTTGGAATTTCCACCCTTGAGGAATCCGAGGTAATCCTGAACGGCACTTTCGCCCCCATTTAAAATTCTCTGCGAAAGAGCAATAGCAGCCGCATAACCGGTTGCGTACTGATATACGTAGTAGTTGTAATAGAAGTGAGGGATGCGTGCCCACTCAAGCGCGATATCCCCATCAACTACAATCTCAGGACCAAAGTAATCAACATTGAGCTGTTTGTACATCTGGCAAAGCGCCTCGGAAGTAAGCGCATTTCCCTTGGCGGTGAGTTCGTTGATAGCAAGCTCAAACTCCGCAAACATGGTCTGCCTGTACAGCGTTCCTCTGAACTGCTCCAAGAAGTGGTTGAGCAAGTAGGCCTTTTGCTTTGGATCGGTCGTGGTATTGAGGAAGTACTGCATCAAAAGAGCCTCGTTACAGGTTGAGGCAACTTCGGCAACAAAAATCACGTAGGACGAATAGCAAGAAGGCTGTTCTTGGCATGAAAGATAGGTGTGAATGGAGTGGCCCATCTCGTGAATCAAGGTAAAGACGTCATCAAGCTTGCCCTGGAAGTTCAAGAGAATCACCGGATGCATGCCATAGCCACCAGCCGAGTACGCACCACTGCGCTTTCCCTTATTTTCATACACGTCAATCCAGCGCTCAGAAAGACCTTTGCGCACAAGTGAGAGATACTCTTCGCCCATAGGTTCAAGCGCTTTCAGGATAATCTCGCACGCTTCTTCGTAGGTAAAGGTCATGTCAAGATCTTCGACCATAGGAGTGTAGAGGTCGTAGAAATGAAGGTCATCCAAACCAAGCAATTTCTTGCGAAGACCCACGTACATGTGAAGGTGGTTGAGGTTGTTGCGAACTGCCGCAATTAAGTTGGTGTACACCTCAACAGGAACTTCGGTGTTGTTGAGCGAATAGGCAAGGGAAGACTCGTGCTTGCGCGCTTTGCTAAAGAAGTGGAGCTGCTTTGTTTGCGCGCCTAAAACAGCAGCGCAGGTATTTTTGCAGGAGCCATATGCCTTATACATGCTGGTAAAGGCATTCTTTCGCAATTCTCTGTCTGGTGCGCTCAAAAGCGGAACGTAGCTTCCGTGAGTAACCGGATGAGGCTGACCCTTTGAGTCGAGCGCGTCTTCGAAGGTGAGGTCTGCGTCGTTTAGCTGGGAGAAGATGTTTTCTGGCTGAGAGGCAATATCGCCCACGCCTGCAAGAAGCGCCTCTTCTTCCTTACTCAAGATGTGTGCGCGGTTTGCGAAGATGCGGTCGAAGGCACGACGGTAGAGCTCAAGGCCTGGTTCCTGCGCATAAAAAGCATCCATGGTTTCTTCGGAGATGCTCAAAAGCTCGGAAGTGAACCATGCCTGAGAGGAAGCGAGTGCAACATAGGCGTTCATAACCTGGCTTTGGTAATCCTGGTAGAGGGCAACGCGCGTGTCTTCGTCTGATTTTCGCTGTGCGTAATTGAAAAGCTTGCCTAGCTTTACGTCTGCTTCGTCATCTAAAGCGCAATAGGCAAGGAGGTTGCTTGCGGAAGTTGCAAGCGTACCTTCGAATGCGGCAAACTTTTCTGGGTAGGTTTTGAGTTCCTCAAGTGCCTCGAGGAAAGCCTCGTCAGAGGAAAAGATACTGGATAAATCCCAGGTGTACTGAGGGTCTATGTCAGAGCGATTTTCGTAAATCATACGGCTCCTTAATCTTGTGAGTTGTTTCGTAAGCTGATTGAGCTAATTACTATCGTGAAAGAATCGAGCATACTGATCTCATAAATCAGACGCGCGAATCAATCGCGTGTATCAATCGTACGCATTAATCGAGTGAAACAAATTCAACGCTTTGTACGGTCTTATTCTCAAGGGTAATTTTAGCAATACTTTTCGAAGAGCCTCCGCGTGGATACGAAGTGCTGCCTGGATTAATAAAGTGGATGCCTTCAATTACCTCATTACGGGGCACATGGGTGTGGCCATGGATGACTACAGCAGTCTCTTTGTCCAGAAGGCCAATGTCTTCAGGCCTATGCACCACGCGAAAACAAACTCCGTCTAGCAGAGGGTCAGCACTAAACGGGATGCTTGTGTCGCGGAAGCGGTCACAATTTCCCATAACGCAGGTAGTTGGTGCAATGGTTTCGAGCTCAAAGAGAATTTGAGGATTCTCAATATCGCCCGCGCAGATAATATGATCAACGCCCGTAAGCGCTTCATAGGCAGATGGCGAAAGCTTGCCATGAATATCAGAAATGACACCAATAATCATCTGTTGTCCTTTCGTTTTGGTCTTACTATAGGGTTTTGACAGGGTAAATGGCCCAAGAGCGGCAAAATGAAATAAAATAGACAGGAAGTGACAGCAAGCACCAACCACTTGGAATAAAAATGGTAAAAAAAGAAAAAAAGTGGTTGATTCTTCCAATTTTAACCCGTAGAATATATACGCTTTTGCAAGTGCGCCGTTAGCTCAGTTGGTAGAGCAGGGGACTTTTAATCCCAAGGTCGCGGGTTCGATTCCCTCACGGCGCACCATTTTTATTTACTTAGAATTGGGAATACTCGGTTCTAGCTCCAGTAGTAGAAATGGTTGCAAAAGAGATGGTGTAATAGTTTGAGAAGCAATCGGTTGAGTGCTTATATGGTCGAGAAAATGGCTTTCTCGACATTGCGCTATGTGCGCTTTTTTTGCTGTCTACACCTTTTGCGGCATGTCAGTCTCTTTGTTTAAAGGAACAAGTTTTGGCTAAAGAAGATGCAATTGAACTGGAAGGTACCGTACTCGAAGCACTTCCAAACGCAATGTTTAAGGTAGAACTCGAGAATGGCCACCAGATTTTGGCTCACATTTCAGGCAAGATGCGTATGCATTACATCAAGATTTTGCCTGGAGACAAAGTACAGGTTGAACTTTCTGTATACGACTTAGATCGTGGCCGCATTACCTATCGTTATAAGTAATCGGAAGAAGGGGTTTGCCCCTTATTGTGCTTAGCTTACTAAATGCCGATAGCTAAGTAGCTTCACTGGAGCTCGTCTGTAAGCTTCAAACGTGAAAAAGCAAATATTCGCCTGCGGCTGGGCGTGAAGATAGAAAGATCCACATAACCGAAAGGAATTGAATTATGAAGGTACGTCCTTCGGTCAAGAAAATGTGCGACAAGTGCAAGGTAATTCGACGTCATGGCAAGGTTCTCGTAATTTGCGAAAACCCACGTCATAAGCAGCGTCAGGGTTAAAGAGAAAGGGAATTAGATTATGGCACGTCTTGTTGGTGTCGACCTTCCTCGCGACAAGCGCATTGAAGTCGGCTTGACCTACATTTACGGCATTGGTCTCACTACTTCTAAGAAGATTCTTGCTGAGACTGGCATTAATCCTGACACTCGTGTTAAGGATATTACTGAAGACGAACTCTCCAAACTTCGTGACTATATCCAGGAGAACCTTACTACTGAAGGTGACCTCCATCGTGAAGTTTCTCAGAACATCAAGCGTCTCATGGAGATTGGCTGCTATCGCGGTCTCCGTCATCGTCGCGGCCTTCCTGTTCGCGGTCAGCGTACTCACACTAATGCTCGCACCCGCAAAGGTCCACGTCGTCAAGTTGGCGCAAAGAAGAAGTAAGGATAAAGAGTGGCTAAGAAGAACGTTCGCACGCGCCTTAAGCGCTCTGAGCGCAAGAATATTGCAGTTGGCGCTGCTCACATCAAATCAACTTTTAACAACACTATCGTATCCATCACGGATCCTCAGGGTAATGTAATCTCTTGGCAGTCTGCTGGTACCGCTGGTTTCAAGGGTTCCCGCAAGTCTACTCCTTTTGCTGCACAGCTCGCAGCAGAGGCAGCAGCTAAGACCGCTATGGAACATGGCCTCAAGAAAGTATCTGTTTTCGTAAAGGGCCCAGGCTCTGGTCGCGAAACAGCTATCCGCTCTTTGCAGGCAGCTGGTCTTGAAGTAACCAGCATTCAAGATTGCACCCCAATCCCACACAACGGTTGCCGTCAGCGCAAGCGTCGTCGTGTCTAAATGAAAGGATCGATTCAATATGGCAATTAACAGGACTCCGGTTCTCAAGCGTTGTCGTCAGCTCGGCATCGACCCGGTAGTTATGGGTTACAGCAAGAAAGAATCTATTCGCCAGCCTAAGCGTCGTCGCAAAGAAAGCGAATACGGCATGCAGCTTCGCGAGAAGCAGAAGGCAAAGTTCATCTATGGCGTACTCGAGAAGCAGTTCCACAGCTACTTCGAGCGTGCTAAGGCTATGCCTGGCGTAACCGGTGAGAACCTTATGAGCATTCTCGAGACCCGTCTCGACAATGTAGTTTTCCGTCTTGGCTTCGCTAAGACTCGTAAAGAAGCTCGTCAGATCGTTACCCATGGTCACATCCATGTAAACGGCCGTCGCGTAGACATCCCATCTTTCCGCGTACGTCCTGGCGACCTTGTATCTGTTGCACCTAAGGCTAAGGACCTCCTTGTTATCAAGAGCGCTTTGGTTTCCAACGAGAGCGTACAGGTTCCTGCATGGCTTGAGGTTGACATTGAGAAGCTTCAGGGTAGCGTTCTTGCAATTCCTGAGCGTGATCAGATTGACCTTGACATTCGTGAACAGCTTATTGTTGAACTTTACTCCAAGTAATTTTGGCTGCCACAACCCGCTATTTAAGGAGGCTTAAATAATATGACAGAGTTCATGAGGCCGACAGTTGCGACTGAAGAAGTAAATGAGACTATTTCTCGCTTCATCGTGGAACCACTGGAGCGTGGCTATGGTTACACCCTTGGTAATTGTATGCGTCGCGTTTTGCTTTCTTCTCTTGATGGTGCAAAAGCAACCGCTATCCAGATTGAAGGCGTACAGCACGAGTTCACTACTGCTGAAGGCGTAATCGAAGATATTACTGATATTGTTTTGAATGTTAAGGGCTTGGTTTTCAGCGCTCTCAATAATGAGATTGAAGAAGCTACTGCTCACATCCATGCAGAGGGTCCTTGCACTGTTACCGGTGCAGACATTGAGGTTCCTACCGAATTTACCCTCATCAACCCAGAGCATGTAATTGCTACGGTTGCTGATGGTGGAACTCTTGAGATGACCATCCGCATTGGTGTAGGTCGCGGCTATGTTTCCGCTGAACGTAACAAGCGTACAGAAGATCCAATCGGCATTATTCATGTTGATTCTCTCTTCTCACCTGTTCGTCGTTGCACCATGAGTGTTAGCGACACCCGTGTTGGCCAGCGTACTGACTACGACAAACTTATTTTGGAAGTTGAAACCGACGGTTCCTTGGATCCTTCCGAAGCTGTTTGCCGCGCTGCTAACATCATCGACCAGTATATGGGCGCATTCTTAGTTCTCGATGAGATTGAAGAGAACGAAGAGGGCGAAGTAGTATCCATCTTTGCTCCTGAGAACCAGGAAGCAAATGCAGAGCTTGATAAGGCAATTGAGGACTTGGATCTTTCCGTACGTTCTTACAACTGCTTGAAGCGTGCAGGTATTCACTCTGTTCGTCAGCTTGTTGAGTATTCTGAGAATGACTTGCTTAATATTAGGAACTTTGGTGCGAAGTCCATTGAGGAAGTAAAAGATAAGCTTATTTCCATGGACCTCAATTTGAAGCTTTAGGAGATAAAAAATGAGGCATAACAAGAAGGGCCGCAAGCTTGGTACTGACGCTGCACACACCAAGGCTATGAAGAAGAGCTTGGTTCGTGCATTGTTCACCAACGACCGTATCAAGACGGTTGAAGCTCGCGCTAAGGAAATTCGCCCTGATGTTGATAAAATCATCACTTGGGCAAAGAAGGGCGACTTGCACTCTCGTCGTCTTGCTATTGCAGCACTTGGTGACAAAGAGTTGGTTCGTGAGGTTTTCGAAAAGGTAGCTCAGGGCCAGTTCCAGGATCGCCAGGGTGGTTACACTCGCATTTTCAAGCTTGGTAACCGCAAGGGTGACAACGCTCCAATGGTAATCATGGAGCTCTGCACCGATCCAGTAGTAAAGAAGGACGCTGAGTAATTCCGTACTTCCTACTAACATGGTTGTTTATAAGACCGCACTTTCGGGTGCGGTCTTTTTGTTTATTCGCTGAGTTACAATAAGGCTCACGTGTTTTAGGCTCCAGCTTTCGGCAGGAAAACTAAATGGCCCTTGGTGTCTTGAGATTTCCAAGTTATGCAAGCTTGTGAGAAGCCTTGCGAATCTGGCACGTTGACGTATAGGAGAGGACAGAAAGTAGTTACGTGGTTGGTGCGTTTGACATATTTGAGACCAGCAGCCAGGGAAAGTGGAATATCGATTCACGCTCAAAGATTGTCCTTCTTTTCGCCTATTCGGTAGCGCTCTTTTTTGTGG
>JBJEKV010000014.1:0-6905 GCA_051878815.1 Anaerotardibacter sp.
GTTCTGAAAAAAGACGATTTTTCGGAATATTGATTGAAAATGATGTACAATTTGAAGCAAAGGAATATCAAACTAAAATTAATAATTTACAAAATGAAATTTCTGAATTAAATCACCCTCTTCGATGAAGCTCAGCAACCACACTCTCAACCAAAAACGGAAGACGCTCATATACCTTAGGAGTTAATCCTTCTATAAATCCATCAGGTTCAAGGTTTTCTACCTGCATACCATAACAAAGGCCTTCGGCACTATATCCCAAAAGAGAAGCCGCATCAAATAAATCAGCAAGACGAAGCTCATGAAGAGAAGTGCGTGCACCCTCAGCACGCGCTAAATCCTCTGGTTTATAACGAAATACCGTACCCGGCTCAGCATCAGTGCCATCAATTGCATCAACCGTAATAATCAAATCATAGTCGTTGACATAGGTAATCATATCCATAGTCATACAACCCAAATCGAAGAATTCAACTTCTTGAGGGATGAGGTAATTCTCTACGATTTCGTCATATACGGCAGGGCCAATACCGTCATCAAGCATAAGACGGTTACCTACACAGAAAACAGCAATTCTCATCTTACTGACCCAAAGTAGGACGAATCATCAAGTTATAGCAGGTAGCAAGAACAAGAGCCACAATAGCAATAATTACCATTGCAATAGTCCATTTTTTCTCAGCTGAAACCCACTGCTCTTTCGTTTTTCCTTTTACCAAATAGCGAATGTAGGCATTCTTTTGAGCAGTTGCACCATAGAAGACGGAAACTCCTAAAATTGCTGCAAGAGCAACAACCGCAAAAAATATGCTAAAGAGAGAAGGATTGGTATACGCACCGTAAATCAAGTTGTCTACAAAAAGCCACATAGGATAGAACAAGATAGTGATATATGATCCGTGACCTAATCCCCAGACCGCAGGCATAATTGCGGCGCCTGCATTAACCTTAGGAAGATCTTTAAAAAGCTCCTCTTTGAACTGCTCTAGTTCTTCAGGAGAAACCTCTTCCTGCTCTTCAGTCATTTCGCTTTCAGACGAATTATCTTCAAGAGAAGCACCTTCAGGAGTGCTGCCCTCAGCCATTTCACCATCAGAAGTATTACCCTCAGCCATGTCGCCTTCAGGTTCTACTGCTTGATTCTCAATTAATGTCTCGGAATTATTAGCCTGAGAAGAACTCTCCTCAACAGCGCATTCAGTAGCTTTGTCCATTGTTTCATTATTTACTTCAGCCAAGGATTTCTCCTTCAATCAGGGGCATACCTTCATAGTTTTACTCACCATAATAGGGTAAAACCACCTGCTCAAAGATTCCAAATAGGTAAGCGCAACAATAAAGAGGCCACAAAAAAAACGAGCCTAGCTAAAACGCTAGGCTCGTACGAAATCAGATGATTTCAATCAATTAGTGATTACCGATGCTGTGGTCTTCACCAACGATTACGTGACGGTCTGGGTCATATACGAAGCCGCCATGCTCTTTGCGGAGCAACATGAGGTTTGCATTCTCAGTACCCTCAATGAATACCAAGTATACATGGATGAAGGTAAAGCAGATGAATACGAACATCATGAAGTAGTGGATGATACGCATAGACATCATGCCACCAACAGCTGCAGTACCAGCTGCGAAGATTGCCCAGTCAGCGGTAGGTACCCACAAAGCGAAACCGGTGTAAGCCATGATGAGAATCAATACGCCAACTGCAAGGTAGGAAATCTTCTGAGGAACACCAAGTTTAGCGGACAATGGATGATCCTTCTTGAGGAACAAGTAGTACTTGATCCAAGAAATACCCTGATGACGGTTATCCTTCTGTGGCAACCAGGTCTTGTAGTCACGAACAGTGTTACGTGTACCACCAGTAGGTGCGGACTGTACAAGGAATGCCAAAACTACACGAACGATAAAATTCAAGAAGAGAATGATACCGCAGAATACATGCAAACCACGAGCAACGCCAGTCAAACCAGCAATAAATGGGAAATGAATAATAAAGCCGGTAAAGATGAGGAGTGCCATGCAGATGAGGTTAATCCAGTGAGTAATTGCCAATGGCAATGGATGAGCCTCTTTATAGTGAGCTAAATGTGCCATTTACTTCACCCCCCATGGGCTAGTAACAGTTTCAAAGTGCTTACCAGTTGCAGGCTCGCTAACATGAACAGCACATGCAGTACATGGGTCGAAGGAGTGAACAGTACGCAATACGTTGATAGGCATTTCAACGTCTTCTACTGGGCAACCAATGATTGCCTGCTCCATAGGACCATGCTCGCCCTGCTTGTTGATAGGAGCAATGTTCCAAGTGGTAGGGATGATGATCTGGTAGCCAGAAATCTTACCATTGTTAACATGCTCAGTGTGGTAGAGAGCACCACGAGGTGCCTCCCAGAAGCCAGTACCGTCGCCAGTGATGCGTTCTGGAGCACGGAAGTACTCGGAGTCGCCTTCCTTCAAAGCTGCAATGAGCTCGTCTACCCATTCGCACATCAATTCAGCGATGTAGAGGCATTCTGCCTGACGGCCAGCTACACGACCAAGAGTGGACTGGAGATCACCAAGGGTAAGACCGAGGTCACCGCAAATACCATCAACAGCATTCTTGATGAACTTGTTGCCACGGAGATAAGCTGCGAGAACACGAGAAAGTGGACCAGCTTCCATTGGCTTGTCATTGTATGTAGGAGCCTTGTTCCAAGTATAGCGATCGTTGATTTCGCCGTACTCATGACCATTTTCAGTAAACTCAGTACCCTTCTTGTAGTACTCAGTGTACAAAGGCTTGGTTTCGCCTTCACGAGGGTTCAAGTTAGAGTCGCCCTCATACCAGGAGTGGCCAACGTATTCCTTGATAGCGTCTTCGTCAACCTCAGAAAGATTGAAGTTCTCATCGATAACGCCAGATGGGAGATAACGCTTGCTCATTTCGAAGGAAGGATCCTCGAATACACCCCAAGCAATGTAACGACCGCAGCCCTTACCAAACTTCAAAGCATCGAGATAGTAAGGAGCAATTGCCTTTACGTCAGGAAGCATGGTTGCAACTACCCAGTCGCGTACTTCGTGAACCAAAGCGTAAAGGTCGTCAAGCTTTTCCTCGGTAGGAACGAAAGCAGTACCACCAGGAATGATAGTCATAACGTGTGGCATCTTGCCGCCGAGCAAAGCACAAATCTCAGAAGCCTTAGACTGCATGGTCAAAGCCTCGAGGTAGTGAGCGGTGCAGATGAGGTCGAGTTCTGCAGGAAGCTTGAACTCAGAAGCCTCTTGACCATTCTTGAACCAGTTACCAGAGAAGATGGAAAGCTGGCCATTGTTAGCAAAAGTGGTCAACTTGGTCTGAAGAGCAGCCAAGTCAGTGTTGCAGGAAGTACCTGCAGCCTTAGCAAGATCAGTTGCTGCAGCAGCGTCTGCAGTAAGAGCGTTCAATGGATTTACATAGTCCAAAGCTGCCAACTGATAGAACCACAAGATGTGAGAGTGAAGGAACTGTCCGCCTTCAATCATATTACGGATGATACGAGCATTATTAGGAATAGTAATGCCGTATGCCTTTTCAGCAGCAATAGTGGATGCATGACTGTGAGATACAGGGCAAACACCACAAATACGCTGAACAATGTGAGCTGCGTCCTCAGGAGTACGACCCTGAACTACGAGCTCCATACCACGGAAGCAACCGCCGGAAACCCAAGCGTTGGAAACTACGCCATTCTCTACTTCCATCTCAACACGAAGATGACCTTCGATACGAGTAATTGGGTCAATTACAGAACGTGCCATAGATTACTTGCCTCCCTTCGCTTTTTTAGCTGCCTCTTCAAGAACGCCCTCATCGTAACGGCCGATTGCCTGATCAGGGTTCTTTGCGTCCCATTCACGTACGGTCTCGAAGTCAGCGCCACCATCGGTGCGGCCGGTCTTCTTCATACCGAAGCCATGGATTGCCAAAGCAGCAACAAGCAAGCCAGTAACAGTCCAAGCAATAGCTTCAGGCTGTACGGTCAAGCTGCCAATACGCAAATCGCGGAAGCGAGCACGGAAAGGAGTGTTGGTCTCTACCCAGTTGTGACCTGGATCGTTTGGATCTGCAGTACAGCAACCGATGCAAGGACCGCCAGACTTTACGCACCAAGAACGACGATGGTTCCAAAGGGTGATACCGCAGTTTGCCTTGGTCTGAGGACCACGACAACCCATTGGATACAAGCAGTAATTCTTTGCTTCCTCTGGAGTACCGAATGCGTAAACGAATTCACCATTCTCGAAGTGACCACGACGTTCGCAGTTGTCATGAATGGTCTGACCAAACATAACCTTTGGCTTATTGTCAGAGGTGAGCTCTGGCAAAGAACCGAGGAACAAAGCGTCAACGAGAACTGCTTCAACCCACTCAGGGTTTGCAGGACAACCAGGAACGTTGATTACTGGAGTCTTGATGCCGTTCTTCTTCAAAAATGCCTGTACACCCAATGCGCCAGAAGAGTTAGGGTTTGCACCCATCCAGCCACCATTAACTGCACAAGAACCCAAAGCTACAACTGCTGCTGCACCTTCGGCTGCCTCAATGAGATGCTCAGTACCAGGCTTGTTGGCAACGCGCAATGCTTGACCGTTCCAACCTTCCAAAACTGCACCTTCATAAATGAGGATGTAAGCGCCCTCTTCACCGAGTGCCTTACCTTTACCTACTTCGATGGTCTGCTCTTTAGCTTCTTCCATCGACCAACCAGCTGCTGCAGAAAGAGTCTCAGAGTAATTCAAAGAGATCATTTCGAGAACAACCTGGCCAGGATCTGGAGCGTCTGCCTGAGCGAAAGACTCAGTACAACCGGTACAAGATGCACCTTCAATCCAGATAACTGGGAACAACTTACCAGACTCAGCGCCAATTACGGAATTTTCGATAGCGCGAGCAACGCGAGGAGCAGCAAGCTCAGTCAAACCAGCTGCAACTGCAAGGGAACCACAAAGTTTCATGAAGGAACGACGAGAAACACCACGTGCTTCAAGACGAGCCATAAACTCTGGGCTGGTAGCCTGTGTTACCATGTGCACACCTCCTTCAGTGTGTCGTACGTCCGCTAACAAATATCTGTTACACATTGTTGATTAAACCTTTAACAAGATACACTAAAAAAACGCAAATGGTTGGAAAATGTTACAGCGTTTCTAGCCTGTAACACAACAGGGTAATTCACCGGATTTATAAGCATTTACCAGCTAATTTTTGCGAATTTTGACCTCAAAAGATAACGAACAAAAGCACTATTTTCGTCTCTTTTAAACAAGTTCATAACCCCTCGTGACTGCACACATTTCGTCCTTTTCTCTCCAATCCACGTCTCTCTTCGTCTAAATAGTGAAAACAGGTTTACAATAGCCTTCATTACTTTAGAAAGGACATCTACATGGAAAAATCAGCCACTATCGCATTTCTTGCACCTGAAGGAACATATTCAGATGAGGCTGCAAAACAATTCGCTCAAAAACTCGACTGCGAAACCCCAGTATTTGTTCCTTGCCCTTCACTTAATGAAATTTTCGAATCGGTTGAGACTGGTAGAAGCGAATATGGCGTAATGCCTATTGAGAACTCCCTTGAAGGTGCCGTAACCGCTACCCTAGATGCTTTTGCGTTTCGTAATGGCGTTTCAATCGTAGGCTCTATCGTGCTCAACGTTCATCATTGTCTTCTTTTACACCCAGAAGCTTCTATCGAAGATGTAACTACTGTAGCAACTCACCCTCAAGCTATGGGACAGTGTCGTCGTTTCCTTAACGAAAACTACCCTACCCTTGAGCGTATTAGCGCTTCTTCAACCGCTGAATCTGCGCGTCTTGCCGCAACGAACAAGCATATTGCGGGAATCGGAAGCACGTTCGCTGCCGAACTTCATGGATGCAAAATCTATCAAGAAGGCATTGAGGATCATTATGGAAACCAAACTCAGTTCGTTCTTATTGCTCGCCAAGGAACAAAACCTCTTAAGCAAGAAGGAATCACTACTACTTCGTTAGCACTCTTCTTGGAGAGCGACCGTCCTGGTGCCCTTCTCATGATTCTTTCAGAATTTGCGTATGCCAATATCAACTTGTCTAAAATCCAGTCTCGTCCTACCAAACAAGGCTTGGGTAACTACATGTTCTTTGTTGATATCGAAGGTAGCCCTTGTGACCCATACGTGAAGACAGCGTTGGATTGCTTGCGACTCAAATTGAGAGAAGTAAAAGTTTTGGGTACGTACAACGTTGAACGCTAATTGCTTGAGGATATGTTTGCGAAACATTCTTACTTCTCGTAGATTCTTGAGGTTTTGACACATCAACGCAATCAAGTTAGGAATTGCAGCAATAACGCTCAGTAGCCTCATTCCACGTAAAGAAGCCCTCTTGAACCAAATCATCAACAATGGCCTGAACGTAAGCCTCTTCAACAGCTGCGCGTTGATGCTTTTTCTCGAACGAATTGAGATGCGTGCAAATCTCTTCTAAAGACACCCCTTCTTCGTTTTGGAGAATATAGCGAAGAATCTCGGCGCGCTTTTGCCTTCGAGAACCCTCAAAGGTTGACTGCTTTGTGTGATGCTTAGATTTGCGCGAAGGATTTGGAAGAGTTGCTTTGAGATAGTTTCCGTAATCCAAAAGCGCGTAATACCACTCACGAGGATTATCTGAAGGACACGTACTTATAACCAAAGGTTCAAGCTGTTTGTCCGAGACCTCTTCTTCGCAAGGGAAAAACTCATGCAAGAAAACGCTTCTTACATTTGTCTCCAAATAGAGCGCGGGCTTGTTGTAGGCAAAACAGAGAACCCCTGCTGCGGTTGCCTTACCAATACCTGGCAGCGCAATGAGCTCTTCATACGTGTCAGGGAGCTTACCTTGATAGTCTTGCG
>JBJEKV010000015.1:0-6839 GCA_051878815.1 Anaerotardibacter sp.
AGCTGAATCTCACTTCTATGCAGTAGCAGGCGCAACTGAAGAGTCTGCAATGCAGTCTGCCGAAGGTCAGGTTCAGAACTTGCGTTACGTATCAACCTTCCCATTGTTGATTAATGTATCGGGTCAGCCTACCTACTTCATGGCATTGAAGGACGGCGCTGGTTTGGTAAAGATGTATGCAATGATTGACGTACAGCGTTACCAGAACGTAGCAACAGGTAGCACCTTGACTGAGGTTCAGAAGTCTTACGAGAATCTGTTGCGCACTAATGGCGTTTCAACAAACACTAGCGGTTCAGCAGTAGAGGGTGGTAAGAGTGAAGGATCCACTACCGGCACTATCACTTCTATTCATCCGGTCGTAATTGATGGCAATTCTCATTATTACTTCCTTCTCGATACTGATAGCGTGATTTATGACTGCCTTATCACTTCGCTGCCAGATGCAATTCGCTATAACGTTGGCGATACTATTACGTTCAATCATGGTGGTGGAACTTCAATGGTATCGGTAAATTCGATTGGGTAAAAAGCAAAATTCTTCTTGACTTTTCTTAATAAACGCGAAATAATATCAAGGTTGCAGTTTGTGCAACCAGAACTAAACATTGTTCCGCTGCTTAAGACAGCCGGTACCGAAAGGTTTAATTGCGAAAGCAGCCCGCCGAGGTGGTCATGAAGATAAGTCTTTTGTCGACCCCTGCTGTCATGTGCATCAGGGGTCGTTCTTTTTTCAAAGACCGGTCCACTCACAAGGTGCGGAACCGAGTTACTTTGAAAAGGAGGTGTACTAATGCCAAACAAGCAGAATATTGCTAATCTCGCAGCTATCAAGGAAGACCTTGCTGACGTATCCGCAGTATGGGTTGTAGACTATCGCGGTTTGACCGTAAAGCAGTTCCAGCAGCTTCGTCGCGACGTACGCGCAGCTGAAGGTTCTATGCACGTTTACAAGAACACCTTGGTAAAGCGCGCTCTTGCAGAGTTGGAGTTGCCAGGCATGGATGAAATCCTCGAAGGACCATCCGCTTTCGTTTTCGCTTCTTCCGATCCTGTAGCTCCTGCAAAGGCTCTTAAGGACTTTGCAAAGGGCAATGAGAATCTTGTTCTCAAGGGCGGTATCATGGACGGCGAGTTCCAGGACGCAGCAGCTTTCGAGCAGATTGCTTCTCTTCCATCTCGCGATCAGCTTCTCGGTCAGATTGCAAACTCTCTTACCGGTGTTGCTTCTCAGTTGGCTATCGCTATTGGCGAAATGTCCGAAAAGGAAGCTGCATAAGCAGAACTTCCTCGTGCTACCAACAGGTAGCGTAATTAATTTTGAATTGTTATATGTTGCCTAAAAAAATCAGGCAACCGTTGAAAGGAAAACAACATGGCTCTTACTAACGAAGAGATCATTGCTGCTCTCGGTGAGAAGACTCTCCTCGAGCTTGCTGAGCTTCGCGACATGATTTGCGAAGAGTTTGGTGTAACCGCTACCGCTGCTGTTGCAGTTGCTGCTGAGGGTGGCGCTGCTGCTGCAGAGAAGACCGAGTTCGACGTAGTACTCGAGGGCTTCGGCGACAACAAGATTGCTGTTATCAAGGCTGTTCGTGAGATCACTGGCGAAGGCTTGAAGGAAGCTAAGGCTCTCGTTGAGGGTGCTCCTTGCACTCTTCTTGAGGCTGTTGACCAGGCTAAGGCTGACGAGGTTAAGGCTAAGCTCGAAGAGGCTGGTGCAGCTGTAACCATCAAGTAATTAAACTTGATACGTTTACTTATGAAAGAGGCTCCTTACGGAGCCTCTTTTTTGCTATTTTATGTTGCGGGTCTAGCTTAAGCTTGGCATGGAGCATTTTTTTACAACCCTTCATCCCGCATTTTTCGCAAATCCTCAATCAGGGATTTCTACTGAGGTTTGCGTTTGTGTAGGTTCAGTCCTTACCTTCACTCGCCCATAAAACTGTTTACATTCTATTTTGCGTGCTTGATTTCGGCAATCTTAAGTAAGGTCTTGTTGATAGTCTCGTACACGGTCTTTGTGTCGCCATCTAAAACGGAAAGATGTTTTGCAATGGTTACGTTATCTCCTCGTTCTGCTGGTCCTGTAAGCGCTTTAACGTATCCATCGTGGGCAATATGCTCAGCATTTCCTAAAAAGAGAGGAACAAGCGCTTTCTGTGCGCCCTCATCCGTGAATCCGCATTTAACTAGCTCATCGCATGCAAGCTTATATAAACCAACTACGTGATTAGAAGCCATAGCAGCTGCTGCATGGTAGCGCACCTTTTCGTCAGTTTTAATCACCTGATAATCGTTTCCTTGGCTAGCAACGAGCGCCACGATTTCGTCTAAATGTTCAGGTGATCCTTCTATGGCAAAGAATGCTTTGTGAAGCTCTTTCCAGGTTTCAGTCTTTGAGGATACGGCGAAAAGGGGATGAACTGAGTAGCCAAATGCTCCAAAGTCTGCAGCTTCTTTAAAGACAGAAGAAGGAAGAGCGCCGCTGCAATGGCAGAAGTTCTTTCCGTCCCAGTTTCGCTCTGGCTGAGAAGTGACAAGTTCCTTCCAGACAGGCTCAATCATGCCGTCTGGCACCGTGATAAAGATTGTGTCGCAGTCGTCAACTAGTGATAAAGGACAGTCATATGCACGCGATGCAGTAAATTGAGCTGCCTCTTCAGCACTTTTTGTGCTCTTGCTGTAATAGCCAACAATTTCGTTTGATTGCGAAAGATATTTTCCTAGAGTGTTTCCTACTTTTCCGGCACCAATAAAGCCAATTTTCATTGCGGATTCTCCTTACAAATCAATCTCTTCGCTTTGCTTTCCTCTTTGCAGGCATGTCAAAAACGCGTGTAAAGAGGCGCAACTGCTTACTGTGTTGGGTTTTGTAGGTTTGTCGAATTCTCTCTTCGTTGCATTGTAAGGGAAGGGTAGGTGTTTATCTATTAGGGAGCGAAAAACCTCAAAAAAGAAACCCCCAGCGAATTGCTGAGGGTTTAGAAAGTTAGTTTTTACTGCCAGGTTGCAATAAGGTTTTATTGACCTAATACACAGAAGCGAACAATGAGGTATACGCATGAGATTGCGGTACAAAGGAGCATGATAGGGAAGCCGACTTTTAAGTACTGCATAAAGGTAATTGGGTAGCCGTTACGGTCGGAAATAGAAGCCATAACAACGTTTGCGGATGCGCCAATCAAAGTACCGCAGCCACCAACGCAAGCACCAAGAGAAAGTGCCCACCATAATGGATGAACGTCGATGCCGGATGCTCCCATTGCGGTAATAACCGGAATCATGGTTGCAACCAATGGGATGTTGTCCAAGAAGGAAGAGATGATTGCTGCTGCCCAAACAAGAACAACAATGGTGAGGAGCATGTCGCCATGAGTGATGTCGATAAGGCCGTTAGCCATCATCTCGATAAGGCCGGTTTCTGCAAGGCCGCCAACAACAACGAACAAGCCAGCGAAGAAGCCGATGGTAGTCCATTCAACCTGACTCATGGTTTCTTCCATGTCAGCACGGCTGATGAGAAGCATTACTGCTGCAGCGGTAAGAGCGATAACGCTTGGCTCAATACCGAAGGTGCCATGAGTTACGAAAGCGATAGCAACAAGGGCAATCATGACTACAGACTTGATAAACAAGCTCTTGTTAGTGATTGCGTTTGCTTCGTTAAGCTGCATAACTGCATCACGCTTTTCTTGATCAACGGCAAGGTTTTTGCCATACAAGAAATAGAAGCAAAGGATACATGCAGCCATCATCAAGAGAACAGCAGGGGTGTCATAAATAACAAAGTCGAAGAATGAGTATCCTGCAGCAGAACCAATCATGATGTTTGGTGGGTCACCAATAAGGGTTGCGGTGCCACCAATGTTTGATGCAAGAATCTCGGTAATAAAGAAAGGAACAGGATTGATGTCCAAAAGAAGTTTACAAACAGTGTAAGTTACCGGGCCAATCAAAAGGATGGTGGTAACGTTGTCGAGCAATGCAGAAAGTACTGCCGTGATTAAAGAGAATACAACCATGATGAGCCATGGGTTTCCCTTTACTAATTTTGCTGACTTAATTGCCAGGAATTCGAAAATACCTGACCCTTTTACAACCGCAACGAAGAGCATAATACCTACCAAAACACCCAAGGTGCCAAAGTCGATATGCTCAACGCCGGTATCAAAGTCTAGAATTCCGCAAAGAATTAAGACTACTGCGCCTGCTAAAGCAGCGGTTGTCCTGTGAACCTTTTCAGTTGCAATAGCAATCATTACAACAAGGAAGACAACCAGCGCGATGATTTGTGGTGTTGTGAACATAACCTATCCCTCGTACGCTTAAACTTAACTCAAATATTCTAACTATATGTCTATAGAATTCCTTAAATATCCATAAAGAAATACTTATTCAAGCAGGTAGAACGGAAGACGTGTCAATTTTTTCCTCCGAAAGGTTAAAGAGGTGTTTTGAGTAACCTCACAAAACGCCTCTTTTGTCCGAATGGGACTTTGATGCTTGAAGGTTTATTCTTCGACAGGAGTAAGGCGACCAGTAGTTGAATCAATGATGAATCCACGAACCGTAATAGACTCTGGCATCAAAGGGTGATTTTTGATCTCTTCAACGGTTTTGCGAACACTTTCTTCGCCATCACCAAAACCAGCAAGCCATTCTTCAAAATCAACACCGCAATAGTGCATGAGATTAATATGATCCTCAGAAACGCCCGCTTTAAGCATATGGCTAATCATCTCTTCAGCATTCATATGTTGAGCACCGCAATTGCTGTGGCCGATAACCATAATAGTTTCAACACCAAGTTCGAAAACGCCAACTAATAAACTGCGAATTACCGAACCGAAAGGATGGCTGATGACGCCGCCAGCATTCTTGATAATCTTCGCATCGCCATTGCGGAGGCCAAGGGCTGCAGGCAAGAGCTCGGTGAGGCGCGTGTCCATACAGCTTACGATTGCGAGTTTCTTGTCAGGATACTTGCTGGTTTCATACTTTTTATATTGTTCGGTTTCAACGAATGCGTCGTTGAACTTTAAGATCTGCTCAATGGTCTCCATGGGTCCACTCCTTTACTAATATAAGTAATGAACTACTTTAATAAGTAATGACTTACTTTACCAAAACACATGGGTAAGAATAAAAGGTCAATATGAGTCAGTTGTTCAGATTCACTGATTCCAAACAAATCACTCATATATATAGTTAGAGCTAGTATCTTTTCAGGGTTGGTTTGTATCTTATATATAAGTATTTATGCGCGTATAAATTAAAACTTATATAGGTCAACGAAACTGACGGTTTTAAAACAACTAATAATTGGTTCGTCAGGTGCGGTCTGATAGTGTCCAGTTCCTAGCGACGGGTAGTATTCTTTCTTTTAGCTCTCCGGTATTGCAAACTATCAAGTACCATGCGGTTGTTTTGCTTGGTTACTATTAGCTCTTTGAAAGCGTTATCCATCCATCACCATGTCCCCGTGCTCTTTGGTTGCTGCCAACAATTAACAACGCTAGCTATTCATAATTACGTGCCCGTGCTTTTTAACTCGTACTATCTGCTGCCAGTGTCAGCTATTCATTAGCCCGAAGTTTTCTTAGACAGCCCCTATTAACCCTCTGGTAACACAACCCACACAAGCCTGGCAACACAACCCACGCAAGTCCAGAAACATATCCCTAGTACTGGCTTTCGTACGCGTTCTGTACCAGATCAAAACTTTTTTCAAAAAACTTGAAATTACCCCTTGCAATCTTTTCGAGCTGAGGTATTATAATCAAGCTCTTTTCGAAGGGCGGGTGTAATTCTCACCTCTCACGTATGAGTCAAAAAGAAATTTAAAAAAATTAAAATTTCTTCTTGACAAGTGAGGAAAAAAAGAGGATTATATCTTCTTGCGCGACAGACAACTGGAGCGCTGAGAACCTTGAAAACTGGATACTGTGAATACAGAGAATTTAAGCTAGATGATACCTGTCAAGGATAACTTGATACAAATAAAACCAAGATTCAAAATCTCATAACTTAAATGTAACAGTATGAATTTCATACTGTGTTTATTTAAACGGAGAGTTTGATCCTGGCTCAGGATGAACGCTGGCGGCGTGCTTAACACATGCAAGTCGAACGATTAAGACACCTTCGGGTGTGTATAGAGTGGCGAACGGGTGAGTAACACGTGACCAACCTGCCTCATAGATTGGGATAACCTGTGGAAACGCAAGCTAATACCAAATACTCCGATTACATCGCATGATGTTTTCGGGAAAGCTTTTGCGCTATGAGATGGGGTCGCGGCCCATTAGGTAGTTGGTGGGGTAACGGCCTACCAAGCCCGCGATGGGTAGCCGGGTTGAGAGACTGATCGGCCACATTGGGACTGAGATACGGCCCAGACTCCTACGGGAGGCAGCAGTGGGGAATTTTGCGCAATGGGGGCAACCCTGACGCAGCAACGCCGCGTGCGGGATGACGGCCTTCGGGTTGTAAACCGCTTTCAGTGGGAAAGATTATGACGGTACCCACAGAAGAAGCTCCGGCTAACTACGTGCCAGCAGCCGCGGTAATACGTAGGGAGCAAGCGTTATCCGGATTCATTGGGCGTAAAGCGCGCGTAGGCGGCTTGTTAAGCAAGATTTTAAATCTGGGGGCTCAACCTTCAGCCGGATCTTGAACTGGCAGGCTCGAGTTTGGTAGAGGAAAGTGGAATTCCCAGTGTAGCGGTGAAATGCGCAGATATTGGGAAGAACACCAATGGCGAAGGCAGCTTTCTGGGCCATAACTGACGCTGAGGTGCGAAAGCTAGGGGAGCGAACAGGATTAGATACCCTGGT
>JBJEKV010000016.1:0-1602 GCA_051878815.1 Anaerotardibacter sp.
ATGGTCTGGATTGCACGGAAGAAGTCTGCACCAATACGGTCATATTTGTTAATAAAAGCAATACGAGGTACACCGTAACGCTCTGCCTGACGCCATACGGTTTCAGACTGAGGCTGTACACCAGCTACTGCGTCAAATACTGCAACGGTACCGTCGAGAACACGCAAAGAGCGCTCTACCTCAGCGGTGAAGTCTACGTGGCCTGGGGTGTCGATGATCTGCATACGATAATCAACGCCGTCTTTCTTCCAGAAGCAGGTAGTAGCTGCAGCGGTAATAGTTACGCCGCGCTCCTGTTCCTGAACCATCCAGTCCATAGTTGCTGCACCTTCATGAACCTCACCAATCTTGTGGGTCTTACCGGTGTAGTAAAGGATACGCTCAGTAGTGGTGGTCTTACCGGCATCAATGTGAGCCATGATGCCGAAGTTACGAGTTTCCTTTAAGTTAGTCTTAGCCATTATTCAACCCTACCTTAGAAACGATAGTGAGAGAATGCACGGTTAGATTCTGCCATCTTGTAGAGGTCCTCGCGCTTCTTTACAGATGCGCCAGTGTTCTCTGCTGCGTCCATGATTTCACCTGCAAGACGCTCACGCATGGTGTTTTCCTTGCGCTTACGAGAGAAGTCAACCATCCAACGGATAGCAAGAGTAGTTGCACGACGGGAGTTAACCTCCATAGGAACCTGGTAGGTTGCACCGCCAACACGCTTTGGCTTTACTTCCAAGGTAGGCTTGATGTTGTCCATAGCCTTCTTGAATACAGTCATTGCGTCCTGACCAGTCTTTTCTGCAACGAGATCGAAAGCACCGTAAACGATACCTTCAGCAACGGATTTCTTACCGTCAAGAAGTACCTTGTTGATCAACTGAGTAACAAGGCGGCTGTTGTACACTGCGTCCGGCTGAGTTTCGCGACGGACTGCTGCTGCACGACGTGGCATGTAATTCTCCTTACACAATTCTGCGCGCTTCGGGATTTAATCCATTAGGTCCATTTGACCCGCGCGACTTAACGATTACTTATTTCTTTGGGCGCTTAGTGCCATAGCGGGAACGAGCCTGAGCACGCTTCTCTACAGAAGCAGCGTCAAGTGCACCGCGGATTACCTTATAGCGAACACCTGGAAGGTCCTTTACACGACCACCGCGGAGCAAAACCATGGAGTGCTCCTGAAGGTTGTGACCTTCACCTGGGATGTAAGCAGTAACTTCCATACCGTTTACCAAGCGTACACGGCATACCTTACGAAGCGCTGAGTTAGGCTTCTTAGGGGTAGTGGTGTAAACACGAGTGCAAACGCCACGCTTCTGAGGGTTACCCTTAAGCGCAGGGGTCTTCTTCTTCTCGACCGACTTTGCGCGGCCCTTGCGGACCAACTGATTAATAGTAGGCAAGACTTCAACTCCTTTTCTTAAATAGAATGCCTTCACCATTTGTTTTCTGTGCGTTCTGCAGTTACGCACGGAAAAACACTGTCTTTTATTAGACGCGAAGCGAAACTTTATCACCGCCATAACAGATTGTCAAACGCCACGTACCCGGGTGTCTCTATATAATTCACAACTTTTTTTGAACGCGTTCTCATATACGAGGTAC
>JBJEKV010000017.1:0-6757 GCA_051878815.1 Anaerotardibacter sp.
ATAAGAAGCGTACGAGTGGATGGTTAAAGGAGATCATGACAGCACATTCGTGCACAAAAAAACAATTACCTTACCAGAGTGAATTCGGATAATTGTTTCCATTTGTTGAATTTGTTCAAAAATGCTCCACAAATTTTGCCTTTAAGGCTTCACTTCTTGGCTGTTCGTCAAAATTACTTCTTCCCTAATTAGACTTTATCTTTATAGTATGCATGAGTACCCACACGCTTTTAGCATGAGGGGCTACTACTAATATAAGTATGTAGGGGTATCTACAACGAAAAGAAAGAAGAGCACAATGAAAAACACTGTTGCCACCTTCGCAAAAATGAAGAAGGAAGGCACCAAAATTTCAATGCTTACCTGCTATGACTACACTACCGCATGCTTGGTAGATAAAGCAGGTGTCAACTCTATTTTAGTTGGCGACTCTTTAGGAAACACAATGCTCGGCTACGAGGACACCCTCTCGGTTACCGTAGAAGACATGATCCATCACTGCGCAGCAGTTGCACGTGGCGCAAAGGACGCATTAGTTATTTGTGACATGCCTTTCATGTCTTATCAGGTATCAGTGGAAAAGGCCCTCGAAAATGCAGGACGCCTCATGAAAGAAGGTCGTGCTGGCGCCGTTAAACTTGAGGGCGGTCCAGAAGTTGCTCCTGCAATTAAGGCTATGGTTCAGGCAGGCATTCCTGTTTGCGCTCATGTTGGCCTTACTCCTCAATCGGTAAACACCTTCGGTGGTTTTAAAGTTCAGGGCAAAGATGACGCTACTGCACAGAAGCTCATTTCCGACTTGAAAGCTGTAGAAGAAGCAGGCGCATTTGCGGTTGTTATTGAATGCGTTCCTCCAAAATTGGCAGAATATGCTTGCAAGCAGATTTCTATCCCTGTTATTGGCATTGGCGCAGGCGCAAGCTGCGACGGCCAGGTTTTGGTTTACCAAGACATGCTTGCAATGGGAGACTTTAAGCCTAAATTCGTTAAGCACTTCGCAAATGTTGGCGAAATGATGGTTAATGCATTTAAGGCATATGACGAAGAAGTAAAGGCAGGAACCTTCCCTGGCCCAGAGCACGTATTCGCTGACAACGATAGCGTTTTGGAGAAGCTCTACTAATATATGTTGAGTTTTGACGAAGTTGTTTAGCAAGCCCGCTTGGCATACTTCATTAATAAGCATACCGCTTTATTAATGGGCCAAATTGGCAACGCAGTCTTAAACCAACTTCGACAAGAGTTATGCAACCCATTTCGCCAAACTCTTTATGTGACTATTCATAAATACTATTAATGCGCTCGTTTCTTTTTTGAATTTATCAAGGAAGCGGGCGCATTTTGTTTATAATGTTGCAAGTTTGCAAGCATATATTTATATGCGAGTCCTTACAGGAGGAACTAATGAAAATTATTACCACAGTTGCAGAAATGAAAGAACAAGTAGCCCTGTGGAAAGCAGAAGGCCTCACTATTGGTCTCACCCCTACTATGGGTGCTCTTCATGAAGGCCACATGTCTTTGATGGAGCGCGCTCGCAAAGAATGCGACCGTGTAGTAGCAAGCGTTTTTGTAAATCCTATCCAGTTTGGTCCTGATGAGGACTATGACAGCTATCCTCGCGATCTTGACCGCGACGCAGCAATTGCTGAAAGCAAGGGCGTAGATGTAGTATTTCATCCAAGCGTTGAGGAAATGTATCCTAAGAATTACAACACCTATGTTGAAATGGAAACCCTCACCGATACCCTTTGTGGCGCAAAGCGTCCTGGCCACTTCCGCGGTGTTTGCACTGTTGTAAACAAACTCTTCAACATTGTTGATCCTGACAAAGCTTTCTTCGGTCAAAAAGACGCTCAGCAGTTGGCAATTATCAAGCGTATGGTTTCCGACTTAAACATGCGCGTTAAGGTTTATGGTTGCCCAATTGTTCGCGAAGATGACGGTCTTGCAAAATCAAGCCGTAACACCTACCTCTCTGACGAAGAGCGCCAGGCAGCTCTTTGCCTTTCTCGTTCCATCTTCAAAGCTCAAGAGCTTGTTGAAAACGGAGAGCGCAACACCGCTGTTATTGCTGAAGCAGTAAAAGAAATCATTAATGCAGAACCAATGAGCAAGATTGACTACGTTGAGGTTGTTGACCTTGGCAATATGCAGCCTGTTGAGACCCTTGGTGAAAGCGGCTTGGTTGCAATTGCGGTTTATATTGGCACCACTCGATTGATTGATAATTATTTATTTGATTTTACCGAGTAAAATACCCGGACACTGTTAGACTAGCAGTGTAAACAGAATTGTTCAGAAGAACACTAAAAGGAGCATGACTCAAAAATGCAAATCGATGTATTAAAAGGTAAGATTCATCGCGCAATCTGCACCCAGGCAGAGCCTGACTATATTGGATCTATCACTATCGACTCCAACCTCATGGAGGCTGCAGGCATCTACGAATATGAAAAAGTACACGTTGTTAACTGCAACAATGGCAAGCGCCTTGTTACCTATACCATCAAAGGTGAACCAGGCAGCGGCGTAATTTGCCTCAATGGTGCAGCTGCTCACTGCGTAAACGTTGGTGACCCAGTAATCATCATGTGCTATGCAAAGATGACCCCAGAGGAGTTCCAAGATCCCGAGAATGCTCCACACGTTGTATTCGTTGACGAGAACAACAAAATGACTCGCCACACTCGTTACGAAGAGCATGGCAGACTTGAAGATTTGAAATAGTCTTCCACAAGCAAGCAAGTTGGCCAAAGAAACTTTGCCAAGAAGCTTGCAGGCGAAAATCTTTTCCCAAAAGCAACAGGACACCTTACGCGGTGTCCTGTTTTAGTTTCAGTATGTGTTAGGGACGGGCTCAGGGCTCTAACGTTTGAGGATGCGCCAGAGTCTAGGCGCCCGTATGGCTTAGCTTACGCACCAAGCAAGCGAGCAGCAACCTGCTTCTTTCTAGAGAGAATACCTGGAACCCAAACACTCTTTGAGGTGTCGATGCCAAATTCGTGATCAATTGCGTGATGATCACCTTCAACAATAAACTGGCTTCCTTCGGCAAAAATATCAGTAACTAGCAACAGCGCATAGGAATAACCCTTGGACTCCACAAGACCACGCAAAAACTCCCTCAACTCTTCTTCCCTCTCAAGAATAAGGTCAAGCGTTACCGTCTCGTGCTGAGCAATGAGAACCGTATCGTCACCAATCTGGAATTCCTTAGAGTCTGCGCAAACGAGCGTCTTAGTATCTAACTCCGCATCAGATGCGCGACACTTAAATACCATCAAGCCGAATTCAGTAGGATCAACGCCCACGATATTTGCCAGGTACTTTACCTGCAAATGATCGGTTTCCGTTGTGGTAGGAGATTTCAAAATGATAGTGTCGGTCATGATTGCTGAGAGCAAAACAGCCGCAATACTCTTTGGAATCTCAATGCCATGCTCACGGAACTGCATAGTAACAATAGTTGCCGTTGAGCCAACAGGCAAATTAATAAAGCGAATAGGGTTTACGGTGGAAATATCGCCAATACGATGGTGGTCGATAATCTCCATTACCTCAGCTTCACTTACACCATTTACCGCCTGGCTCTTTTCGTTATGGTCAACCAAAATCACCTTGCGCTTAGGGTTGGTAGCAATATCGGAACGAGTTACTACACCAATTGCGTAGCCCTCTTTATCAAGAACAACCGCTTCGCGCAAATCGCTTGCCATCAAGTCCCCTACTGCTTCTTTGAGCAGACCGCTGGCATTGAGCACCAACACTTCGTTTTCGTAAAAGTCAGAAACAGGCTGAGACAAAGAGCTAATCAGGTCGTTTGCGATTGCCAACGTATCCACGGGACCATCAGAAGTTGCTGCATCAGTTGCAGAGATGTAGCGCTCTGCAATCATGCGCGTAGAGATGAGGCCCTCATACTTGCCTTCATCATCCACAACCACCAATGCACGAATATTATGCTTGCGAAGAATTCTTCCCGCACGCCACAAAGGAGCGTCATGCTTTACGGTAATTACCGGAGAACTCATAACATCGCTCACGCGTGCGTGAACATGAGTGAGCGTTTCAGGTTTTTCAATGCCATACTGCTCGAGGATTGATTCGCTCTCCTCAGGAAGAGGGCCTAAACGAACAGGAATATACTCGAATTCTTCGGCGTCAGGATTAACTTCCAGTTCGCATTTCATCAATTGGTTCTTCAAATACGCATAACCAATTGCTGCAGAAATAGAATCGTTGTCAGGGTTTTTGTGGCCCACAACAAGAACGGGAGTTGCCATACTTGCCTCCTATTTATAATCAGTAGTTTTCATAACCCGTCAGCCAAACCAAGGCAACAGCCTACTTATCTAAGACAACAAGGTGACAGCCTCACCATCCAAAACAGTAGCCTTACCCCCGGCAACGGAGAAACAAAACCCTTCAGCACCAAAAGATACTGCTTGCTTACCATACTAGCCAATTTTTACGATTGGTGCGTAATCCTTAAGCAGTTTCTTTGTCTGGCCTGTCTTCTTAAATCTAATATGAAGGGTATCCCCCTCAACTTTCTTAACGACACCTCTGCCAAATACTTTGTGGTCTACTTCGTCTCCAACTGCAAAGGTCATCTTGGCAGCCTGTTTCTTATGCGAAACAGCAGAACGCTCTTTGAAACTTGAAGATCCCGAGGAGCTTGAAGCGCCAAATACACGACCGCCGCCTGCTTCGGTGCCTGACCCTGCAATGCCTCGTCTACTTCCGCGTTTTTCCCAACCAGAACCAGAGAAACCTGCAGAACCAGTGCCAATAGTAGAGCGTAAGTTGGAAGGAATCTCCGCAATGAAGCGAGAAACTGGATTAGCTGTAGTCTGACCAAAAATCCTTCGCGTAAATGCGCAGGTGAGATACAGGCGCTTTCGTGCGCGCGTGATGGCAACGTATGCCAATCTGCGCTCTTCTTCCAATCCCTGAGGATCCATAGAAGAATTGCCGTGAGGGAACAAGGACTCTTCCATGCCTGCAACAAAGACCACGTCAAATTCAAGACCTTTTGACGAATGGATAGTCATCAACGTTACCGCCGCGCCATCTTCTGCCATGGAGTCCATGTCGGTACGCAAGGTTACCCATTCGGTAAAGTCTGCCAAAGAGTTAGCCTGGAACGAACGTACCGGAGGTTCGCCATCTTCTGTAGCCTGCTCGGCATCAGTAGTTGGAGCCTCATACAAAGCTTCCTCATCTTCATGAGACTGGGAATATTCCTCAACTACGCCAAAGAATTCCTTGATGTTTTCAATACGGCCTTCAGCCTCATCCGTGCCCGCATTTTGATACACCTGGATGATGCCTGTTTTGTCAATGATAGTCTCAACAACCTTGCGCAGATCTCCCGAATACGTTTGGGCTTCGCGAATGAGGCCCGTAAATTCGCCAATAGCTCTTCTTGTTTGAGGACGAATTTCCTCATCTGCTAAGCAAAGCTCAGCAGCCTGAAGGAAGGTGCACGAACATTCACGTGCAAGCATATCAATGTGCTCAATAGTTGCTTTACCAATGCCGCGCTTCGGAACGTTGATAACGCGATGAGCAGCCACATCATTAGCAGGGTTAACCACCAAATTAAGGTACGCCATAACGTCACGGATTTCCTGGCGGTCGAAGAATCGGGTGCCTCCTACCAAGCGGTATGGCACACCGGCGCGCAAGAACATATCTTCAAGCATACGGCTTTGCGCGTTGGTTCGATAAAAGACTGCCATTTCGTTATACGGATGGCCTGCTCCGTGGCGCTTTTCAATCTCACCGGCAATCCAACGACCTTCGTCTCGCTCATCGGTAGCGGTGTAGACCGAAACCTTCTCCCCTTCTTCGGCAGAAGTAAACAACTTCTTTTGCTTACGGGTGGTGTTGTTGGCAATAACCGCATTTGCTGCAGCCAAAATATTGCCCGTGGAACGATAGTTTTCTTCAAGCTTTACTACACGTGCCTCAGAGTAGTCTTTCTCAAAATCCAGGATGTTGCGCAAGTCTGCACCACGCCAAGAATAAATTGACTGGTCATCATCACCTACAACCATGATATTGCGATACTTTGCAGCCAACATCTTGGTAAGTTGATACTGCGCATGGTTTGTGTCCTGATACTCGTCTACCAAAATGTAGCGAAAACGATTCTGATAGGCTTCCAAAACATCCGGATGGTACTTAAACAACAAATAGGTGTAGAGCAAAAGGTCATCAAAATCAAAGGCGTTCATTTTCTTCATACGCTTTTGTAGGCGAAGATACACCGGAGCTACCATTTTGCCCATAAAATCTGCGGCTTGATTATCAAACACTTCGGCCGTAACCAAATTATTCTTCTCATGAGAAATACGATTGCGAATAGCAGAAACAGGGTATCTCTTTGGATCAATATTGAGCTCTTGCATAATTTGCTTTACGAGTCTGTTCGAATCATCATCGTCATAGATAGTAAAGCCCTTATGAAAGCCAAGGCGATCACAATCTGAGCGAAGAATTCGCACACACATGCTATGGAAGGTGGAAACCCACATTCCGCGTGCGCTTGAGCCAATAAGGCCACCTAAACGTTCACGCATTTCTGCAGCGGCTTTATTGGTAAAGGTGATAGCCATAATTTCCCAAGGAGCAGCTTTTCCCTGTTCGATAATGTGGGCAATACGATGGGTCAAAACGCGTGTTTTACCGGAGCCCGCACCCGCCAAAACAAGCAAGGGGCCTTCCGTGCATTCAACTGCTTCACGCT
>JBJEKV010000018.1:0-6732 GCA_051878815.1 Anaerotardibacter sp.
ACGACCATTATTGAAAGCGGTATCGACAACCCACATACTAACACGCTCATTATTGAGGACTCCCAGCGTTTAGGCTTAGCGCAGATGTATCAGCTTAAGGGCCGTGTTGGCAGGTCTTCAACTCAGGCATACGCATACTTCCTCTTCCCTGACAATATTCCTTTGACTGAAGAGGCTATGGCTCGTCTTACCGCATTAAACGAAAACACTGAATTAGGCAGTGGTATGCAGATTGCGCTGCGTGACTTGGAAATTCGTGGTGCAGGAACAATGCTTGGAGCAGAGCAAAGTGGCAATATGTCTGCCGTTGGTTTTGACTTGTTTGCCCAAATGTTGGCTCAGGCTGTAAACCTTACCCGCGAAGGAACTGCTATTGGAGATAATTACCTACCTCCTGCATTGTCTGACATTGTGATTAACGTTCCTGACCATGCCTATATTCCTGAAGAATATGTTCCTGATACTGATGAGCGCGTTTTGTATTATCGAAAGCTTGCAAGCGCAGAGAGCATTGAAGTGGTTGATGAAATTTTCCACGACCTGCTTAAAGCTCATCCTGAAATGCCTCAACCAACCTTTAACTTGTTTGAGAAATCCCGCTTAAAAGCATTTGCTAACGAAAAGGGCATTAAGACTATTTCGTTAATGCCGGGCAAGTTAATTGTTGAGCCAATCCTTATTTCGAAGTCTCAGGCTGCAACCTTGAGAAGAAGAGCAGGAAGGTATTTGGCAGACAAGCGAAAGATGATGGTTCCTTCGCGCCTTATTTTCAAAGAGGAAGAAGAGAACAAGCTTCATGCGGTCTTTGTGTATTTGGATACGCTCTTAGAGGAACGTGACCGCTAAGACCACCACTAAGACAACAATTATGGCAAAGAAGACGAAGAAGATTCCTGTAAGTTTCATCAAGCGGGAAAGACGCTTAATCTCAGGTTCGATATTAAGGAGTTCGACAATCTCTTCAGCAACACTTTGATCGAGAGGGATGTTGTTCTCCTTTTTATAAAGACGAATGATGTACTTTTCGATGAGGGTTTCTGCGAGATTCTTTTTCTTTTCAGCCATAACATCTTCTTCGGTTTTAGAGTTGTAAAGTGTTGCACTATTGTGCAGCGGTTCCATATTTCAATAAATACTCCACCTTGGTTTTGTAATCCTCTTTGGGAGGAGCATTTTTAGTTCAAAGACTCACTTAGCAAAAGTTGTAAGTTTTTGCGGGTTACACATAGTTAGTGGTGCTACTAGCAACAAGTGAGGCATTGTAGAGTTCTACATAAGTGCCCTCTTTTAGCTCAAGGGAAATATCTTCGCTTGGTCCATATTCGTAGCCACCTTCAAGCAAACTATCGTCAGTGTATTCCAAGTCATTCCAAATAAAGTAGCCGTAGATTAATTCGTCATCACGAACGCTAAAGCGATACGTTCCTGCAGGAATATCGCGGCCAACTTCGTATAGTCCTGGGCCGTATGGGCTTGAATAGGTAGGATTAAGCTCGTCTCTGAGACAGAATCCTTCTTCGTTGTCACATACGAAGACCTGGCCTTCTTCAAGTTGAGCAAGGGTGAATCCTTCGAAAATAATAGCGGCAGTAGTTTCGTAGGTTTCACCTTCTGAGGAAGGGGTAAGAATGAAATACGTGTATTCTTCGGTATTCTCTCCTGCTACGTAGTAAACACCTGGTTCAATGTCTTCTCCAACGCGATAAACACCAGGAGTTGCTATTGAGTCCTCCATGCCTTGAGTAGAGTAGTAGAGCGATTTGATAGTGTCGAGTTCTTTTGTGGTGATATTTTCGTTAGAAAAGCCAGACAGATCGAAGTACTTTCTGAAATAACTATTCTCATCATCAGAGGCGTTGAATTGGTGAGCTAAATCTTCTTCCAAAACGCGCTCATCGTCATAGTAGGAATAGCTGAATTCGTGACGATATTCCCTGAACGTTTGAATGAGGTTGTCGGCCATGACACTAAATACGAGTATTTGACCACCAAATACCACAACAAAGGCAAGAACAATCAAAGCCATCTTAGCTTTGCTCATTTTTGTATTCTGCTGGGTGTTGGTGTTTGTGCTCATTCATTTCCTTTAGTAGTTACTTGTTTCATTATGGTGGTTCAAAAAAGAAATGCCCCTATCAAAACGATAAGGGCAAAAAATAATCAAAGATTGAGTGAATTCTTTGGTTAGGAGCGATGAGCAGTGCAGGTGAATTTTGCAATCTTGGTACCTAAATCGTCGGTGATATCAACGGTGTAGAAGCCAATAGTTCTGCCTGCTTTGTCTGCGGTGCATGTTCCAATAAGCTTTGTACCCTTTGCACCAGTGAAGAACTGAATGCCACAGTTGATTGCAACGGAAGACTTGCCATCGAGGTTTGAAGCAACCGCCATAGTGAAATCAGCCAAGGTAAACATAGCGCCACCCATTACACCGCCATTAGCATTGAGGTGATTTGGGGTGATAGGCATCTCGCATACGGAATAACCTGCACGAGCTTCGATAATTGAGCATTGTGCCTGGCGCGCATAGGCATCCTTTGCGAATTCTGCCTGGATCTCTTCGAGAGTATTTTCTTCAGTTACCATGTTTCCTCCTTAGGTATGAGTCTTTCTGCATCATCTTCGCTATAAAAACAAGCTTCGTTAGGACAAGCTTCGATGCATACATCGCACGCAGAGCAGTGAAGGTGGTTAGTTACTGCCGTGTTTGTTTCTTCTGAAAGGGTTCGAGCTGCCATAGGACAAGCTTTCACGCATGCTCCGCAACCATTACAGAGTTCTTCGTCTGTTTCCAGATAGTAATGAGTAATCAAGGAAGCCATTTCAGGCCTATTCTTAAGGGACTCAATAAGCATCGTTAAACGAGGCACTTTAAGCGTGTGAGGTGTTCCGGTAGGAAGGATAGGAAGTCCCACTTTTCCTTCAAGCCGAATATAGCCAGCCGCTCTCATTAACTCGCGGTTTTCGGCGAATTCGTTTGTGCTTCGCTCGTTTCGTGTTCGGTAGTCACCTGAAGCAATGGTGGCAGCTTCTTTCGCGCTGTTAGTAAAGAGCGCGCGTCGGTCGTAGTCGGAGCTCGTATGAACGATTTTTCCTAACAGATTTCCTGTTTCAGGTATTTCGTCAACGAGTTGAATCCTTGTTCCGCTCCACTCTTGAGCAACGGCGCTTACGTAGTCATAAAGACGCTTTCCTGAAGAATTGGTAGCGGCGCAATTCTCGCAGTATGCTTCGTCGTAATAAACGTGTACGGGAACGCCCACGCTTAAGGCATAGGTGTAGGCTTCTGGAGGGAATGCGGCTAAGCAAGGAAGTACCAAAACGTTTTCCTGAGGCTCAAAGCCTGGGAAAATGTGATCAGTGCAGGTGACAAAGAGTTCGCCAAATTGATGAGCAACACGATTGATGCGCTCAATTAAATCTTCGTAGGTTATGCGATGGCTTGCGAAGCTATCGCAAACGCCAACGCAAATACCACAGCGCGAACATTTTTCTGAGTCGATAGTGCAGATGGATTCCTCATTAAAAGAGATAGCTTCATGGGGGCAAATGAGCTCGCACTTGTTGCATTCAAGGCCTGATTTGCGCACACAGAAGGTAGGGATGAACGATATCTCGTTTCGTGTTCTTGCACTTGCGGCAAGTTTTGACTCGATAGGTTCAGTAGGGGTGAGCGGTTCTACAGGAGCGCTCACTTCGTCAGAAGTGAGTTCGGAGGAGTTTGGCTCAGTAGAGGTTTGAGACTCGGTAGAAGCCTGGGTCTCAGCAGAATCTGACTCTACTGGAGTTTTTTCAGTGAGGGATTGAGTAGCCGAAACGCTTTCAACCTCCCCAGAGTCTGAGGAGGTTGAATAAAAGGAAGAGGACTGCTCAAGGTTGTCAGATACTTCCTTGGAAGTATCCAAGACTTCTTGAGCTAATGCGTCATCTTCTTTCATAGTCATTGTTGGTCCTTTGGTGGATGTGATTATGCGTTAAATACTTCTTTCAAAGTGTAGTCAATACGTGCAACTACATCTTCGCGCTTCATAAGCTCGATGCTTTCAAACAAAGGAGGAGAAACCATGTTGCCGGTTACTGCTACGCGAATAGGCTGGAAGATAAACTTTGCCTTAATATCCATGGTTTCAGTAAGGTTGCGGCAAGCATCCTGAAGAGGGTCACATTTCCACTCGCGGGATTCGTCGGCAAGAATAGTGCGAACCTCTTTGAGAACCTCATCAGCACGAGCGCCTTCTTTGGTAAGAACCTTGCTTACCGACTTTTCGTCAAGGGTTACCTTTTCGCCATCAAAGAGATAGGCAAGTTTCTCAGGGCCCTCAGTGAGACGCTTCATACGTTCTGCAACAAGTGGGTACAACTGAGCAAACCACTCATGGTTGTTGTCGATGTCTTCCTGGGTGCAAAAGCCTGCTTCAATAAAGAATTGAGCAGATTCTTCAACCCATTGCTCAGCGCCCATGTTCTGGATATAAACACCATTCATCCAATCAAGCTTAGCCTCGTCAAGGATTGCGTCCTTACGGGTAATGCGATCAAGAGAGAAGGTTGAGCAGAGGGTTTCGCGGTCAATAATGGTAGTTTCGCCGTCAAGAGACCAGCCTAAGAGCGCAAGGAAGTTTACCAATGTGTCAGGCAAGTAGCCCATGGTCTTATATTGCTCAACAGAGGTTGCGTTGCGACGCTTAGAAAGCTTTCGGCCGTCTGATCCAAGAATCATAGAAAGGTGAGCGAAGGTTGGAACCTCAAGACCCAATGCTTCGTAGATGAGAATCTGACGAGGGGTGTTGGAGAGATGGTCATCGCCGCGTACTACATGAGTAATCTTCATGTTTGCATCGTCACATACAACCGCGAAGTTGTAGGTTGGAGTTCCGTCAGAGCGAACGAGAATCATGTCGTCCATTACTTCGATAGGGAAGCTCATGTCACCGTATACGGCATCCTTAAACTCAACAGGGCCATGATTCTCAGGAACCTTGAGACGCCATACATGAGGCTCTCCTGCGTCAATGCGAGCCTGAGCTTCTTCCTTGCTCAGAGAACGGCAGGTGCGATCGTATCCAGAATAGCTTCCTTCAGCCTTTTCAGCTTCAGCGCGCTTTGCATCAAGCTCTTCCTTGGTGCAGAAGCAAGGATATACCGCATCACGCTCTTTTAAGGTTTCAAGAGCAGCGGTGTAGGTGTCAAATCGTTCGGTTTGAAGATAAGGACCATATTCGCCGCCTACTTCTGGGCCTTCGTCCCAGTCAAGACCAAGCCAGCGAAGAGAGCGCAAAATAACCTGCTTGTTTTCTTCAGTTGAACGCTCTGGGTCGGTGTCTTCGATGCGAAGAATAAAGGTGCCACCAGTTGCTCTTGCAAGCGCCCAGTTATAGATTGCAGTACGTGCGCCACCAATATGGAGCTCTCCTGTTGGGGAAGGAGCGAAACGAACACGAACGGGAGTGTTAGTCATGTAAGAAACCTCTTTCAAGTCTTATAAAAGGTGCTTTTTTAGCTACCTGATTGTACCTATAAAGGGAGATTTTTTCATCCCATATAATACGACATAAATGCCTCAGGTAATCTTAAGTCCTCCGTAATAAGCAGAGGAAAAAAGGTTATAGAGCAACACTGTTAGAATGATTGAGGTAACTCGCTATAATAGTGGTCAGGAAAAACAGCATTTAAATACAAGTACACAAGTAGGAGATAGATATGAATTATCAGGAATTACAGGACGAGATTAAAAATGCAATGCGCGCAAAAGAAGCAAACAAGCGTGATATCTTGCGTATGGTTCATGGCGAAGTAAAGGCAATTGAAGTTAACGAAAGACGAGAAATTACCGAAGCTGACGTTGACGCTATGATCAAGCGTGTTATTAAGCAGACAAAAGAAACTCTTGAGGGTTCCATCAAGGCAGGAACAAATCAGGAGCGTACTGATAAGCTTGCCGATCAGGTTGCTATTCTTGAGTCATTCCTTCCAAAGCAGATTGAAGGCGAAGAGTTGGTTGCTTTAGTTGAGACTGTTTTGGCTGAAACCGGCGCAACTTCCAAAAAGGAAATGGGCAAGGTAATGGGCGAGCTCACTAAGCGCACTGGTGGCAATTTCGACAAAGCAGCTGCTGCTAAGATGGTTGGCTCAAAACTTTCCTAAGCCAAGCTTTTTTGAGATTGATAGAGACAGTACGGGGGCTCACTTAATGTGAGCCCCTCTTAGTTGGTTGGAAGCGTGCACTTCCAACCTTTTATATCTTGAGTACTTTTCCTAAAAGGTAAGCTATCAGGCTAATGATGATTGAGGAAATTCCCCAAAGAAAGGCCATTGCTGCCCAGAAGTTTTCAGGGAATAGTTGGATAAGGAGAGAACGGGCGTCAAAAAGCCATGTTCCTTCCGTAAAGAAGCAAGAATGCATAAAAGTGAAAAGGGAATCGAAGTCAAGCAAGGCCCACAGAGCAAGTCCCACTATGATTCCAATAGTGATAAGGCTTGCAACTTGAAGGGTTTGTCCTGCTGTTTTTCGTCCTTGCAGCAAAAAGAGAGCTATAAGGCCTGCTATACCGAAGGCACCTACAACTCCCGTTGAAATGGCTACTGTTTGAAATACGGGAGTGCAATCTTTTAGATGACTGATGGCATCAGGTGTAAGGAGATAGCGCTGCGTTTCTTGAGAAACGCTTGCACCGAGAATAGTCTGGTTAATCTCAGGATAATTCTTCTCGATAATACTGGCTCTCTTTTAAG
>JBJEKV010000019.1:0-6691 GCA_051878815.1 Anaerotardibacter sp.
CAACCTCATCCAAAATGTAAAACGGTGTTTGACGAATGCGATAAACCGCAAACAATAATGCTAATGCAGTCATAGATTTCTCGCCACCAGAGAGCAGCGACATTTTCTTAATTCTCTTTCCTACTGGCTGCGCATTAACATCAACACCGGTATTTTCCAGATCATCTGGATCTACAAGCGACAGGTGAGCTTGGCCGCCCGGGAACAAGGTGGCGAAAATATCGGAGAAGTTCTGGTTTACCTGATTAAACGTATTGATGAAGTCATCCTTCATACGTTCGTCAATAATCTTCACAATACGAGAAAGGCTCTGACGAGCAAGCTTCATATCCTGAAGCTGTGCGTTCAAATAGCCAAAGCGTGCTTTTACTTCCTCATACTCTTTTGCCGCATCAGGATTGATGGTGCCCATATTCTTAATACGGCGCTCGAGTTTTCCAACTTCTTCCACTACCTCTTCGCGGTTATCAAGCTCTTCGAGCGTGAAAGCGGTTTCAAGAGGAGTCTCACAATCGGTCACGATAACCTTGATAGCAGCCTCAACCTGCACCTCTAAACGGCCTTTTTCAATGCGAACCTCAGAGAGTTTGTGATTGATAGCATCAAAAGTGTCGTGAGCTGTTCGGCTTGCTTTAGTAGCCTGAGATAGCTCTTGATGAAGCGTGCGTGCTTTTTCCTGTTCCTCAGCAGACAAGCGCTGCAACTTCACGATGCTTACCTGCACGCTCGCAGACACCGCTTGAAGCGTGCGAATTAATGGCTCCACACGGTTCAAAACACCTGTTGCCAAACGCTTAGCCTCAAGTGCCCTATGGTCAGAAACTTCAACAGACGCAATTTCCTGTTTGCGTGACTGAACCATACGCTGTGAGTAGGCGAACCTCTCTGAGAGGCGCGCATTTTCCAAACGAGCATCGGAAAGCTTTTCGCTTAAACGAACAATTTCACGCTGAAGAGGCGAAAGCTCCTCAGAAAGTTGTGCGATTTCAGCCTTATTTTCCGCTAAAAGCGCTTGATATTTCTCAAGCTCTTCCTGGAGTTGATCAGTATCAGGCTGAGCCTTTTGCAAAAACTCCTGGTTTTGTTTTTGCTCCTCTACTAAAGACTGATACTCTTTCTCGAGCATAGACAGCGTTTGCTTATTCTTTTCCAAATCAGAAACGCTCGAATTGTACTGACCGCGCAAAAGTGCCACAGCCTCAGTATTACGAAGCGCCTCAGATTGATATGTTTTAAGGTTTGCCTCTAGGCGTTCCAGTTCATGCTGAGCATTCTCATAGCGCTGCTCAAGCTCTTTTTCTTTTTGAGAAAGAAGGTCGAAGTGGCGCCTTCTTGCAAGAGTGCTCTGCTCTTTTTGAACCTCTGTTGCCTTAATAAAGGTAATCTTACCTGATGGGTCTATTACAACCCCTTCAGTGCTCACAAAGTAGCCCACAGTTTTGCATGAGCGATATGCATCCATTGCTTCGTTAAAGGTGTTGAATACATACACTGAACCAAAGAGCGCATCAACAGTAGCGCGATACTTCTCTGCGCACGAAATGCTTTCAGCAAGCGAAGGATAAGCACCTTCACGCTTTGCTAGTTTTACTGCTCCTGGCAACAAAGAAACGCGACCATGAACCTCAGCGTTAAGAACGGAAGTTATGAGCTCTTGCGCTTTTTTATCATCCTCCACAATAAAGGAGTTGATATCCTCTCCCAAGAATGCCTCAACAAGCATTTCCAAGTGAGGAGGAACTTTAATAACGTGAGACAACTCCTGGAGGGAATCTGCAGTTTTCTTATTGTCAAGCACCCAAAGAAGAGCCTGGTTAGAAGTCTGACTTACTCTATCCATTTCCTCTAAGGCGTTGCGCTCAGAAGAAGTCTGGACATATTCGGTGCGTGTCTTATCAACCGTTTTGCGTGCCTCATCGCGCGCAACAAGTGTTTTATTCAAAAGCTCACGAGAGGTTTTTTCCTCGCTTTGAGCCTTCGTTAACTTCTCCTGCAATTCGGCAGATTTCTTTTCTTCCTCTATCGTTGCCTCTTTTGCTTTTGCAAGACGATTTTCGGCATCAGCAATATGAGAAGAAAGAATTGATGCGCGTGCTTCCTTTTCGCTCAAATTGTTTTTAAGCGCAGCAAGCATCTCTTCAGCAGATTCGATTTTATGAATATAACCTCTTTGAGTTGCAGTAAGCGTCTCAACGGTTTTACGTAATTTATTTCGTTGGCTAACCTGTTCTTTATGACGAGATTCAAGAGACTCAAGTGCCTCTTTTGCCTGAGTGTATGTCTTAGAAATCTCTTCGTGCTGAGCTTCAACCTTCTCAAGCTCTTTTTGGTTTTCAGCAACACGAAGCTGATTGAGAGCCAATTCGTTAGAAGCTCGCTCAAGTTCAGCATGAGCATTGCGCTTCTTTTCCTGAAGAAGCATCGTCGTTGAGTTAAGGCGTTCATTGATAGTGTGAACTCCGCGATATTGGGAGTTAACCAAAGACTCATTCACGCCTCTTTGGTCGAGCTGCTTTTGAAGTTCGTCAAAGGTTTTTTCGCTCGTTTCAACATTGACACGAGCGGTAGCCAAATCAGCGTTGAGTGTTTCCTCAGATTTAAGGATTTCATCCCACTTATTCTGAAGCAAACGCAAGTCATCAACCGCAACTTTTAATTTGAGCTCTGCCAGCTCGCCCGATGCCTGCTCGTAAGCAATAGCGCGTTTTGCTTTGCGCTCCAGCGGCTTTAACTGGCGCTCAACTTCGGAGACGATATCGTTTACGCGCAAAAGATGATTATCCATCTGAGCTAACTTGCGCTCAGATTTCATTTTGCGCTCTTTATGTTTTAAAATGCCTGCCGCTTCTTCAATCAGTGCGCGGCGATCTTCAGGCTTTGACGAAAGAATGGCATCCAAATTACCCTGAGAAATGATGGAATTAGTGCCCGTTCCCAGACCGCTATCATGAAGGATGTCAAGAACGTCCATACGGCGCACAACAGTACCGTTAATCAGATATTCACTCTCACCGCTTCTATGCATGCGGCGACCAATAGATACCTCATTAAATTCAACAGGAAGCGTGTTGTCAGAATTATCTAAAACGAGCTCTACTTCAGCAACGCTTACGGGCTTTCGCGCAGACGAACCCGCAAAGATTACGTCCTCCATAGATTGGCCACGCAAGTTTTTTGCATTGCGCTCGCCAAGTACCCATAAAACTGCATCAGAAATATTTGATTTACCCGAACCGTTAGGACCAACAATGGCAGCAAGACCAGGCTCAAATCTCATTACGGTACGATCAGCAAAAGACTTAAAACCCTTTAAGTTAAGTGACTTTAAATGCACCTGATCCTACCTTTTCTTCTTTTTACGCTCTGCAGCACGACGTGCTTTCTCTTCTGCCTTTGCTGCTTTTACGGCTGCACGGGTTTCTGCCTTAAGTTTTCTATCAGTAGAATCTTTTCCATCAAAGAAGGAACCTAATGCCTTCAGAGCTGATTCAGCTGCGTTGCTCTCAGATTCTTTTTTAGTACGACCGACACCCTTAGCAATTGAATTTACCCCTACAAAAACCTGGGTAACAAAAGTGCGGTCATGAGGAGGACCCTGGGTCTCAACAAGACGATAAGTTGGCGTAATGCCGTCTTCCTGGAGCTTTTCCTGCAAAACGCTCTTTGGATTCTCGGGCTCTTTAGCCATATCAATGCTCATATTAACAATAAGAGTGCGCTCAATAAACGCACGAGCTGGTTCAATGCCACCATCCAAGTAGAGCGCCGCAACAAGCGCTTCGTACACATTCTCTAACGCGGAATGCAAGCCACGTCTTCCCGTACCTGCTTCAGAAGAACCAAAGATGATAAGGTCCGCAAGACCAAGTCCTTCTGCTACACGAGAGAGCGAAGCGCCCGAAACAAGAGAAACCTTAATGCGGGTCAAGCCACCTTCATTAAGGTTGGTATACGTATGATAGGCTCGGTCAGCAACAATAGAACCTAAAACCGAGTCACCCAAGAACTCCAAACGTTCATACGAATCAGTAATTGACCTTCCTTCAGCTGCCGAAGGATGGGTAAGCGCACAAAGCAGAACGTTCTTATCCTTAAAGGTATATCCCAGGATTTCTTCCGTCTTACTAATTCGTTCACTATGTTCTTGAACTGACCTCAATACATTCCTTTAGTACTACTGTTTTGTCTGACTTAATAAAATACAACCTGGTAAGAATACCTTATTCTATTCATCCTTTGCTTCTGGTTTTACCGTATTAGCAATAATTCCAGAAACATCCAAACGAATAGTCTTTGCTGTGGTATGAATTCCGTTCTTTACCGCCTTGGCATTTGAGGAACCGTGACCAACCAAGCAAGCGCCTTTAACACCAAGAATAGGTGCGCCGCCATAGTTGTCAGGAGAAATAGTTTCCTTGAGCTCCTTCAAACCACCCTTTAAGGTAAGAGCGCCCAGTTTATTAACCGCACTTTTCGTCATGATTTTTTTGAGCTCAGTGAAAAGACAATCAGAAACGCCTTCGATAGTTTTAATGCACACATTGCCGGTGAAACCGTCGGTTACATATACATCTGGCTCTCCCCACAACACGTCACAACCTTCTGCGTTACCAATAAAGTTAGGCATTTTTTCTTTAAGAAGTGCAAAGGTATCCTGTGCGAACTGAGAACCCTTTGTGTCTTCAGAACCAATGTTGAGGAGCGCAACTTTAGGATTTGCAACACCAATAACTTTTTCCATATAGGCAGAAGCCATCTGACCAAACTGAAGCAAATACTCTGGCTTGCAGTCAGCGTTTGCTCCTACGTCACACATAACAACTGGTTTTACTGGAGAAGGAATAACGGTACACATTGCAGGACGAGAAACGCCTTTAATGCGTCCTACCACCAAGGTTGCCGCTGCTAAACAAGCACCCGTAGATCCTGGAGAAAAGAATCCTTGAGCACGTCCTTCTTTAACCATTCGACAACCAACAACAATGCTGGAATCTTTCTTTTTACGAACAGCCTGAGCAGGATGCTCATCCATTCCAATGAACTCGGATGCTGGTTGAGGGATACAACGCTCGTGCTCCTTACAAAAAGGCTCAACAACTTCAGCAGGTCCTACCACGATAATCTCAATATCTTTATCCTCTAGAAGGGCTTGTTCAATACCTTCTAAAACTGGTGTAGGACCATTGTCGCCACCTGCCGCGTCAACTGCTATTACTACATGCTCTGCCATGAGCATCTCCTTTCGTATAAATATCTGACATTATAGAGTCAGGTAAAATAACAAAGGTCCTCATTGCCCATTGTTTCGCTGAAACTGCATAAAAATAAATCTTATATTCTGAAAGTTACAGAATCATAAATATGGACGGTTCTAGTGTTAGAGCTGCACACACAACAAATACCTACATAACTGCCGTGAGTGAGTTTTATCGTTTTTTGCCTTTGCAGGTATAGTATCGCCAGAGCAAGTTAATAGACTTGAAGTGACCAGATTATCAAAGATGGCACCCAATAATTTATGCCGTGTGCTTAGGCTCGTATTGTTACAAGATAAATAGCCCGTGTTAAAATGAGGAAATCTTTAAGGAAACGAAAGCTTTGTCCCATGGAACCGGAGACCATAATGAAAGCACTGGTAAAAGAATTACTCACTTCACGTTTGGCATATTGTGCGCTTGCGTTTATTCTTGCGCTAGCTGCCTGTGTTGGCATTCATAACTACGCCTGGGCAGATGTGGAAGATGATGAATTAATTGCTGAATGGAGAAATGTTTCGGTAGACGGTTCGACTGCCATACTCGGCGGCTCGATAGGCCTCAAGACATTAAACGTAACGAGTGAAGACACAATAGGTGTTGAGATTACGTCTGCTGGGTATCCGGTCCCACCATCTATTGTGTATTTATATACAGAATCCGGGACTTTTGTTTCTGGCGTATTTCGCAAAACGCTTGATCCTGGCGGTAACAACGCGCAAATAGACATTCCGACAAATATCCCTGTTGACAGTTTTACAAGCGCGAAGCTGTATAGGGCCGTTTTTGTGACGTTTAAAACCGAGGTTGGTGAGGCTCCTGAGTCTCAAACGGTTATTAAAAACTCCCCTCTTACGCTTCCAGATCTTGTGGACACCGATGACAAAGCGTTTCTTGGCTGGATTGAGGAAAGCTCAGATAACACCGAGCCGCTCCTTGATGAATATATAGCAAAAGAAGACGTTACCCTTGTTGCTGTTTGGAAAGCTATAGAGACGCCTGAAACCCCTGTAACCCCTGAGACGCCGGAAACTTCTGACTCTGTCGAAGAGGTAGCAGAAGAGCCTGAATCCGGTGCTAACGAAGCTGGTTCTATCATTCCTCAAACGGGTGACAATCAAAACATTGCCCTTGTGACTTGCGGCTTCAGTGTAACTGCGTTGCTTGCTGCAGGTGCTTTGGTTGCAACCCGCCGCAAGAGCTCACTGCACTAAATCTACAACATACAACTAAAAAGCGTGATCCTGCGAGCTACCTTTAGTGGCCTGTGTGAGTGGTTTTGCCATCGACGCACGTCCTGAAACTTCTTTTGGTGCTCGCAGAAATTTCTATCATTTTATATATATAAAAAATAAACAGAATATTTTGAACTGGAATTATAATCCATGTGGTGCAAATAAAAAATCCCTCCACCAGGGCGGAGGGATTTAAAAACT
>JBJEKV010000020.1:0-6666 GCA_051878815.1 Anaerotardibacter sp.
GAGTGCGTCTATGTTGGTGATAGCCCATACGATATGCAGGCAGCACTTGCTGCGGGAATGCCGGGCTTTGCCGTTGATTGGGGCAAGTTCTTTTCGCATGAAATTTTGGAGAAGGAAAACACCTTTGCCTTAGTATCTTCACACGAAGAACTTCGCCAGGAACTTTCAAAGGTAATTCCTATGATTTCTGCCTAAAAATAGGCGCAATGCGTATATAAGCACGAAGATACCGTATGTATCGAAGCTATAATGAATGGTTGTTAATTTGAGAAAACAAGTAACGAGTTAGGTGATGAAATGACTTGTAGCGATAAAACTCCCGTAATCGGAATCATTATGGGATCCGAATCCGACATGCCTGTTATGGAAGCATGCATGAAGCAGCTTGATGAGTTTGGCGTTCCTTACGAGGTAAAAATTGCGAGCGCTCATCGCAAGCCAGCTGAGGTTCACGAGTGGGCATCAACTGCCTGCGATCGTGGCATCAAAGTAATTATTGCTGCTGCAGGTAAGGCAGCACATCTTGGTGGTGTTGTTGCAGCATATACCCCAGCACCAGTTATTGCAGTTCCAATGAAGACAAGCGATTTGGGTGGTCTCGATTCGCTTCTTTCTATGGTTCAGATGCCAAGCGGTGTTCCAGTAGCAACTGTTGCTATTAATGGAGCAAAGAACGCTGCAATTTTGGCCGTTCAAATTTTGGGAACAGGCTGTGAAACCGCTCGTGGCAAGATTGAAAAAATGAAAGCAGATATGGCTTCTGCATAATCCTCTTAAAATAAAGAAAGAAGTTAACCAGTGGCAAAATCGTACTTGATGGGCAACAAGGCCTTTGCTTATGCTGCCCTTGAAGCAGGTGTTCGTGTGGTAGCGGGTTACCCAGGAACTCCTTCTTCTGAAGTTATTGAAACTATTTCTGATGCAGTTTCAGAAGGAAAAGCAAAAAATGTCTACGTCGAATGGTCTGACAACGAGAAAGTAGCAGTTGAGGTACTTGCTGGTGCTTCTGCTGCGGGTGCTCGCACCTTGTTTACCTGTAAACAGATGGGCATGAATGTAGCAAGCGACCCTTTGATGGTATTGAACTACGTAGGCGTAAAAGGTGGCTACGTTTTGTTCGTTGCTGACGACCCAGGTCCAATTTCCTCCCAGACTGAACAAGATACACGCCGCTATGCTTCTTTCGCAAAAGTGCCTGTATTTGACCCAGCAACTCCTGAGCAGGGTTGCGAAATGATGAAGGCTGCTTATGAGCTTTCTGAGAAATATAGCACCCCCGTAATCTTCCGTCCTACTACGCGTTTGTGCCACGCTTCTACCTTTAGCGAAATTCCAGAGCAGACCTGTGGACGTGACATTTCGGGCTTTGAAAAAGATGACAACAAGTGGGTAATTTTCCCTCCTCGTGCAAATCGCGGTCATGGCGAAATTAACGAGCGTCTTCCAAAAATTGCCGCTGAAACCGCACAGAGCGCTTTCAATCCTCTCGAACAGGTTGGTCAGGCTCCTGTACTTGGTATTGTGGCTGGCGGCATTTCGTATGCATACGCAAAAGAAGCACTTCGCCTGTTTGAAGAAAAAGCAGCTCAGAATAATATCACCCTTCCTGATTACAAAATCATGCAGATTGGCACTCCTTATCCATTCCCTGAGAATGCGGTTGTGCCTTTTGCTGAGGGCCTTGAGAAAGTCATTGTTTTCGAAGAGCTTGATAGCGTAATCGAAGAAGAGATGATGAAGTTTGCGGGCAAGCATCATTGCCAGTATGTAGTTCACGGCAAGCTTGATAACACGACTACCACTCGTGGTGAAAACAGCGTTGATGGTATCGAAGAGCAGTTGGCTGAGTTCTTTGGCATTAAGGACGCATTGGCTGCTGAGCTCGAAAAGACTGAGCTTGCGATTGATGCATTCTATCCAAATCGTCCTCCATCCCTGTGTGCTGGTTGCCCTCATCGCGGTTCCTTCTATGCGGTGAAGGAAGCATTGAGACGTGATCAGATTGGCATCTTCTGCGGAGACATTGGCTGCTACACCTTGGGTAACGCCGATCCATTGCGCGCCGTTGATACCTGCTTGTGCATGGGTGCAGGCGTAACCATGGCTCAGGGCTTTAATATTGTTGAGCCTGAGAAGAAGGCGCTTGCCTTTATTGGTGACTCCACTTTCTTCGCAAGCGGTATGACCGGTGTGGCAAATGCGGTATATAACCAGCATGACATCACTATCGTAGTTTTGGACAACTCTACTACTGCCATGACTGGTGATCAGCCTCATCCTGGTACGGGTAAAACCTTGACTCGTGGCAAGACCAAGCCACTTTCTATCCCAAGCATTTTGGAATCCTTGGGTGTTTTGAAGATTACCCAGGCAAATCCTTTGTTCGCTGAGGAATCTATCGAAGCTGCACGCGAGGCAATTAACTACCCAGGACCTTCGGCAGTTATCTTTAAGTGGCCTTGCGCAAACCTCACCCCTAAAAAGCAGCCTGCTCACTTCCCAACTAATGCATGTGCGGGTTGTCGTATGTGTACGTCCCGTATTGGTTGTCCTGCACTTAACTGGAACGAGGCAGCTCGTCGAATTTCTATCAACAGAGAATTGTGCACCGGCTGTGGTCTTTGCACCGATGTTTGCCAGTACGATGTTTTGCGTGTTCCTTCTCGTAAGAAGAAGGTTAAGGAAGTACCACTTCGCTCAACCCGTATTCCTGCATCCGATGGTTCATTGATGCGTTTCTATGGCGAACCAGACAGCAGTGATTCTTAAGTATTTCATCATGGAAGAAGCCAGGCTGCGGAGTACCTCTTTAATCAGGGTATTTCCGCATTTGATGGCAGTGGCTTCAACGGCAATTTAGAGAGCGAATAAAGAGCAACACAAGAGCAACACCGCGGTGGGACAGTGAAACCCCCCCGTGGTAATGCTAGGAGGATATAAATGATTAATGTGTCTATTGCGGGTGTTGGCGGACAGGGAAATGTCCTTGCAGCGCGCATTTTGGCTCAGGCAGCAATGGAAAAAGGATGGCAAGTTCGCGGAACTGAGACTATCGGTATGGCTCAGCGCGGTGGAAATGTTGTTTCTCATGTACGCATGGGCAATAAAAACGAGGAGGTATTTTCGCCTCTTCCTGCAAAGGGAAGCGTTGACGTTCTGATTGCGCTTGAGCCTGGCGAAGGTGCTCGTTGCCTTGACTTACTCAAAAAAGACGGTGTGCTCGTCATTTGTAAAACGGGTATTCCTGCGGTAACTGCTGCATGGTCCAAGGAAATTTATCAGCCAATGGCTGTTGTTGAAGAACTTGAAAGCAAGGGAATCAACGTAGTAGTGGTTGACGACCAGAGGCTTTGCAATCGTCTTGCTTCAAGAAAATGCTTGAACGTAATCGTGCTTGCCTATGCGCTTCATGCGGTAAATAGTCTTGAGCATTTGCAGACCAATGCCTTGAGCGGACAAATCACGCTTGACGATATGAAGGCAGCTATTCCTTTGTGCGTAAAGACCAAGCTTGTTGATATTAATCAGCGTGCTATTCGCATTGTAAAAGAAATGGCTGATTTCTAATTTAGCGCTGCTCATGTGCCTAAACAGGAAATAATAGAGTATTTTGTTTAGAGATGAGTTTTTGTTTGCTTTTATGAGGGAAGGTGTAGGGATGAAGACTGAATTGTGCGATTTGTTGGGCATCGAATACCCAATTATTCAGGGTGGTATGGCCCATATTACTGACGGAAAATTTGCAGCTGCATGCTCCAATGCAGGTGCTTTGGGAGTAATCCAGTGTGGATTTGACACTCCAGAATATATGCGTGAAGAGATTCGTACCTGCAAATCTCTTACTAACAAGCCTTTTGCTGTAAACCTCATTATGGAAAACAATCGTATTGAAGAGATTGTTGATGTTTGCATTGAAGAAGGCGTAAAGATTTGTACCGTTTCTGCAGGTAATCCAGCAGTTATTGTTCCTCGCTTGGCAGAGGCTGGCATTAAGGCACTTTGCTTGATTCCTCATGCTCGTGCTGCAAAGAAGATGCAGGACTTGGGTGCTGCAGCAGTTATTTGCGAAGGTATCGAAGGCGGCGGCCACATTGGTTCTATGACTACCTTGCCTTTGGTAGCTCAGGTTGTTGAGGAAGTTGAGATTCCTGTTATTGCAGCAGGTGGCTTTGCAAACGGCAAAGGTTTGTTGGCTGCATTGGCTCTTGGCTGCGTAGGTATTCAGATGGGCACCATCTTCTTGGCTTCTGATGAGTGCAAGGTATCTGAGATTTACAAAGAGCTCATTATTAAGGCAAAAGACGACGCAACCGTTCTTTCTGGTATTCCAGGACAGAAGCAGGTTCGCTGCATCAAGAACCCATTTACTGATGGTTTCTGGGAGCGTTATTATGCAGGCGCATCTCAGGAAGAGTTGAACGATTACTGCACAGGTTCTATTGCTCGTGCTCGTGAGGGTGAATACGAAACTGGCGCTTTCTCCGCAGGTATGATTTCTCCAATCATTAACGAGATCAAGCCAGTAGCTCAGATTGTTCAGGATGTTATGAAGGAAGCTGACGAAGCTTACGCAAACCTCAAGGCAATCTACGGATAAAGAGCCTGAATAATACTTATTAAATGCCTCTGCTCGCTTTGTGCAGAGGCATTTTTTCGTCCTGTTATCCGATGAAATGCGCGTTCATGGAATTGTAAGGGTCTCCAGAAACTTCTATGTTAAGGTTTCGTCATGACTTTTTTGGGACAACATAACGCAGAAGCAAAAGCACGTGCTCTTATGGGCGCTCTTTTCGCTATGCAGTCTAACCAGAACGCTTTCTGTGCCCTTATGAGCGAGCATATGGCACAGCAGTCTTCTTGTGAGCCTGCAATCTTTGCTCAGCATGTTGCTCAGCAGTCTGTTCGTCAGAACCCTGCAGTATTCTCTCAGCACGTAGCTCAGCAGTCTGTAGGAAAACTAAATACTTTTGAAGTTCGATATTGTTAGCACACCGTTTTAAGGGTGCTAATTTTTTTGCCCGTAAACCCTGTTGGTACGCGGGCATTTTCGTCTGAATTTAAAAATTCGGGCGAGAAACGAATCAAAGCGAATTTCGAAAGCGTATGTTGGAGAGGCATCTCTCAGGGATGCCAAGAAGTAGAAGGAAAAGCATGATTGCAAAAGTTTTATTAGTAATCATCTTCTTCGGCGTGGCCATTGGCGTTGGTATTTGGTGTAACCGCACCACCAAAAACGTTGAAGGATTCGTATTGGGCGGTAGAAATGTAGGCGCATGGATGAGTGCGTTTGCATTCGGTACTAGCTATTTTAGTGCTGTAGTATTCGTAGGCTATGCAGGCCAGTTCGGTTGGAAATACGGCGTTGCTGCATTTTGGGCTGGTATTGGTAATGCCTTAATTGGTAGCCTTTTGGCATGGTGGATCTTGGGCCCTCGCACCCGTGAAATGACCCATCGTTTAGGCGCAACAACGATGCCTGAGTTCTTTGGAAAGCGTTACAATTCCAGAGCATTGCGTATTGCTGCTGCAGCTATTATCTTCGTGTTCCTCATCCCTTACACTGCAAGTGTTTATAACGGTCTGTCACGACTATTTGGTATGGCCTTTGGACTGCCGTACGAATGGTGCGTAATAGCCATGGCCGTGATTACGTGTATATACGTAGTTGTGGGCGGCTACATGGCTACGGTTGTGAATGACTTTATTCAGGGCATCATCATGCTTCTGGGTATTACCGCGGTAATCTTTGCGGTAATGGGAGCAAATGGTGGCTTTATGGAGTCCTTCGTTTCTCTGTCTCAGATTAGCGATGGCTCAAGCTTTAATGGCGTCTTCACCAGTATGTTTGGTCCCGATCCGCTCAATTTGCTGGGTGTTGTTATCCTTACTTCTTTGGGAACCTGGGGTCTTCCTCAGATGGTTCAGAAGTTCTATGCAATTAAAGACGGTCCTTCTGTAAAGAAGGGTGCAATTATTTCAACCCTCTTCGCATTTGTTGTTGCAGGTGGTTGCTACTTCTTGGGTGGCTTCGGTCGTTTGTATGGCGACCAGATTGCTTACACTGCACAGGGAACACCAGTGTATGACTCTATTATTCCAACCATGCTCTCAACTTTGCCAGAATTGCTTATTGGTATTGTTATCGTGTTGGTTTTGTCTGCTTCCATGTCTACCTTGGCAGGCTTGGTTTTGAACAGCTCCTCAACCTTGACCTTGGACTTGGTTCAGGACAACTTGGTTAAGAATATGGATGAAAAGAAGCGCGTTTTCTACATGCGTTTATTCATCGTAGTATTCATTGGTATTTCGGCAGCTATTGCCTTGTTCCAGTACCATAGCTCCGTTACCTGGATTGCTCAGCTCATGGGTATTTCTTGGGGTGCTTTGTCTGGCGCGTTTATTGGCCCTTACTTGTGGGGCTTGTATTCCGGCAAGATTTCCAAGGCTGCTGTATGGACCAGCTTCATTGTTGGCGTAGGTCTTACTACTGGCAACATGCTCCTTGGCTTTGCAGGAATTACCTTCATCGCAAGCTCAATCAACTGCGGTGCAATTGCAATGATTCTCTCTATCATCATTGTTCCAGTTGTGAGCCTCTTCACTAAGTCGGTTCCTTTTGATGTTCTTCCTCCATCAACCGACAGCGCAACCGACCGTGAAATCGCA
>JBJEKV010000021.1:0-6647 GCA_051878815.1 Anaerotardibacter sp.
GCGTTCGCTTGAAATTTCAGCAGGAGCCTCTTTGCCCGTAGCGGTATCAATTGAGTGGTCCTGGTTCATATCTGGAGTTATCACGTCTATTCTTTCTAGAAGGGGCTTTTTTCGGTTCAACCCGTCTGGCTGATTATAGCCCTGTCAGGATTTTATGAAAGTGTTTTATCTATTGTTGACGCCAAACGGAAGCCTGGTGGAATAGTTTTTTGTTTTTCGGTGTATAAGAGTGGTTACTCACGCGTCTGATATGCACATAATCGAATATTCGTAACACTTTTTTCGTGGGTGAGGTAAGGTATCACTCAAATAAGAGAGAAAGAGAAAACCGTGGCAAAAAAGGGTAAAAAGAAGCAAAAAGTATCCGAGAAGCAGCTTCGTGAACGCGAGCAGATTGCTCTTGAGCGTCAGAAGCGCTACGAAGAAAAGAAGAATCGTAAAGAGAAAGTTAAGCGTGTACTCATTGCGGTCGTATGCGTAATTTTTGCTATTGCCCTTGCATTCCCAACCATGGCTTTGACAGTATTCAGCGCAGGCTAAACGCCTGTTGATGATGATAGAGGTTTATTTTGTTTGGTATCGGCGGATTTGAATTAATTCTCATCTTGCTTTTCGCCTTTCTTGTCTTTGGTCCTGACAAGTTGCCTGAGGTAATTCAGACAGCTAATAAGGCACTTCAGAAGTTTCGCAAGGCTCAGCAGGAATTTGACACCGTACTTAAAAAGGAAATGGTGGATGAGCAGGCGCTCAAAAGCGACAATCCTTTAGACATGATTGATAGTGCAGCTAAGAAGGTCGAAAAGTCCCAGGAGTCTTTTGCCGAGCGCAAGGCTCGCTACGATCAGCAGCGTCAGGAAGCTGTGGCTCAAAAACCTGCTCCTTCGTCTGAACAGAATGGGGCTGCAAAGAGTGGCGCAGCTACTAATCAGGATGCTTCGGCAGCTGCTGGTGTAGGTGTAACTGGTGGCGCTGGTGCTTCAGGTTCAAACGGAACTTCCTCTTCGCAAGATGCTGAGGGCCAATCTGAGGGTGCTGAAGAAGCGCTACGTCCTGCTCCTGTAAAAGCAAAGCGCACTGGTGGCGCTATTCCTTCTGCTGACGAACTTTATGGTTTAAAGCCAACCGCACGTGTTCGCAAGAGCGCTCCAAAGAGTGCCGCGGCTGCGGGTGGAGCGGCTGGCGAAAGTGGAGCCGTTGTAGGTAAAACAGCTACCGCAAGTGGAGCTGGTGCAGGTAAGGTAGCTGCTGCAAGCGGAGTGGCCAGCACTGAAGTTCAGGGTAATAAAACCGCTCAGAACATTACCGTTTCCAAGAAAGAGGAGGTATAAGCATGGCTATCGGACCAGCGCGCATGTCTCTTCTTGAGCATTTAGGCGAATTGCGCATGCGTCTTGTGCGCATCGTTGTTGCGTTGTTGGTTGCTTGTGTAATTTTCTATATGGCAACCCCAACCGTTTCGCAGTTCTTACTTCTTCCTGTTGCTGATCTTCTTCCAAAAGACGAGGCAGGAAATGTAATTCTTAATATCTTCGGCGCGTTTGATGCGTTCTCTATTCGCTTCCAGATTTCGCTTTATGTTGCGGTAGTGGCTTGTGCGCCTATTATTATTTGGCAGGTTTTGGCATTCTTCTTGCCTGCCCTCAAACCAAACGAGCGTAAGTGGTTCATCCCAACTTTCGCCGTTGCGGTTGCGCTGTTTATTCTGGGCACCGTTTTTTGCTACTGCATTATTCTTCACCCTGCATTCCAATTCTTGATTGGCCAGGCTCAGGGATTTGCTGAAGTATTTCCTGAAGCAGGGCAGTGGATTGATATCGTTATTAAATTTGAAGTAGGCTTTGGTCTTGCGTTCGAAATGCCTCTTGCGGTGTTCTACTTGGTGCTCTTTAACATTGTTCCTTACAAGAAGCTTCGCAAAGCATGGCGTGGTGTTTACGTAGGCTTGTTGTGCTTCTCCGCAGTTGTTACCCCTGATGCTTCTCCAGTAACCATGCTTCTTATGTTTGCTGCAATGGTTGGTCTCTATGAACTCAGCTTGTTTGCAGTACGCATTGCATTGAAGAAGAAGATTAAGCGTCAGGAAAAGCAAGCAGAACTCGAAGAGCTTGAACGTCAAGAAGCGAAAGAAGAATTTGCTTATCTTCGCAAGAAAGCTGACGAACATTTTTGGGGTGCTGACGGCGAAGGAGATGGCAAATAATGCATGAAGTAGGCATTATGACCGGCGTTCTTGAGGCGGTTAACAAGGCAGCTTGCGATGCGGGAGCTCTTAAAGTTCTCAAAGTGTCTCTTTCGGTAGGCGTGATGACTGAAGCAATTGAAGACTCTCTTCAGTTCGCATTCGGCATCCTTACTGAAAATACTATATGCGAAGGTGCAGAGCTGGAAATCAAAATGGTTCAGCCAAAAAGCCTCTGTACCGAATGCGGTCTCGAATATTCACACGATCGTTTCCACGTGGGATGTCCTGAATGCGGAAGTCATCTCACCGTTATTATTGAGGGCAAAGAGCTTCAGATTGACTCAATTGAAGTTGACTTGCCAGATGATGAAGATACTGAAGCAGAGTCCGAGTAAGTATCACGATTAATACGGGAGGGTTTGAAATGAAAATCAACCTTGAAGAACCAATTTTGAAAAAGAACGATGAGCTTGCTCAGAACAATCGAAACCTCTTTAAAGAGAAGAAGGTATTCGTTCTCGACTTGCTTGCTTCTCCTGGTTCAGGAAAAACTTCCACTATTCTTGCAACTATCGAAGCCTTGCGTGAGGAATTTAACATTGCAGTAATTGAAGGAGATATTGCTTCTTCGGTTGACTCTGAAAAGATCAGCGCTCACGGTATTCCTGCCGTTCAGATTAACACCGGTGGCGCATGTCATCTTGAGAGCGATATGATTCGCCGTGCTGTTGAAGTTCTTGATTTGGATACACTTGATTTGATCATTATCGAGAATGTTGGCAATTTGGTTTGCCCAACTGACTTCGATTTGGGCGAAAATATGAAGTGCATGATTTTGTCTGTTCCTGAAGGCGATGATAAGCCTCTTAAGTACCCAGGCGTGTTCCAGGCTGCTTCCGCTATCATCCTTAACAAAGTGGACACATTGCCTGTATTTACCTTTGATAGGGACTTGTTCTATAGCCACATTGAAGGCCTCAACCCTCAGGCACCAATTTTCCCTATTGCTGCAACAAAAGGTGATGGCGTAGCCGAGTGGGCAAGTTGGTTAGCAGAACAGATTCGCGCTCTTTAAAAAAAATACTTACGGGCAAGCAAAAACCATCCGCGGAAAAGTGCGAAACGCGTACTGAAAAGTTCGAAAGATGTATGGCTCAGTAAGAAAAACCTGAACTCATGCTTCGCGCTTTTGAACAGACGTTTTGTTGGTGATGCATAAACGGCAGGGTTAATCTCTTGTAAAACAAACTGCGTATAGAACTGAAACGTTGTTGCAATACAATAGCAACAAAACTAGATGAAACTTATAAGAGTGAGAAATGTCGCTCAAAAATGAACGAGACATTGCTTACCCGTAGTAATTTTCCGTGAGGTTTTGTGGGCCAAAACGGTGCTTTTAATTTGTCGAAAGGCAGGTATGTATGGAGCTTTCAAAAAAATATGAGTGCGCCCTTAATTCGCTAAAAGAATTCGTTGAGAGTTGCGGCTTTACTGACGTTGTTATTGGCCTCTCGGGAGGTATTGATTCTTCGTTAGTTGCTACCATGTGCGTTGAAGCGTTTGGCGCAGATCATGTTCACGGCTACCTGCTTCCTGGACCTTATTCAACTAATCATTCCATTTCCGATGCGCAGGACTTGGCTGACAATTTGGGAATTAAAACTGAAATTGTCTCCATCCTTGAACCATATGAAGGATTTGAGCGCGCTTTGAAAAAGGCATTAGGCTCCGAACTTACTGGCCTTGCAAGTGAGAACACACAGGCTCGTTGCCGCATGGTTTGCTTGATGGCACTCTCCAATGCGAAAAATTGGATGCTCATCAATACGGGCAATAAGAGTGAAGCAAACATGGGCTTTTCTACTTTGTATGGTGATACTGCAGGAGCATATGCGCCATTAGGTGGTTTTTACAAGACTGATGTATTTGCGTTGGCTGCTTGGGTAAACGAGCGTGCGCTTGCAAAAGGCGAGGTTGCTCCAATTCCTGAGCATGTACTCACCAAGCCTCCTTCGGCAGAATTATCTCCTGACGCTCAGGACGAGCGCGCAATGGGTATCTCGTATGAAGTGCTCGATAAGATTTGCATTGCTCACTTCGAAGAGGGCAAGTCAAAAGAGGAAGTTGTTGCTCTTGGTTTTAGCGAAAAGGACGTGGACTACGTTATTTCTCGCACTCATTCGTACGCATTTAAGCGTGCTCAGGAGCCACCATTCCCAACCCAGAAGTTCTACTAAGAAAGAAGTTCTGGTAAGAACTTTCCCCCTTCAAACTATATCGCCTTCCTTTTCTTGGATGTGCTGCCTCCCCTTTCTCTTTCATGGACAGAGAAAGGGGAGGCTTTCTTTTTTGTGGGCAGTTCTTTTGCTAAGAAGCTTTGCTGTATAGGCCTCCTTCTTTTCGCCAAACCTTTCAAATAGATTGACAGTCCTTCATATACTCTTCAAATCTAAGTGTCATTGGCTTAGATTTTCTCTCGTTTGCTTGCAATCCTTTTAGGGGCTGTTAAGATAGAACGTGCGTTAGCACTCAAATAAACAGAGTGCTAAAACATCCCATCTTGGTAATAAAGCCATGACATCATGGCATGTCATATGAAAGGAAGTAATTATGACTTTGAAACCTTTAGGTGATCGCATCATCGTAAAGCAGGATGAGGCTCAGGACACCACTGCAGGCGGTTTGTATATCGCAGCTGAGTCTAAGGAAAAGCCACAGACTGGCGTAGTTCTTGCAGTAGGTGAAGGTCGCGTAAACAACGAAGGTAAGCATCTTCCAATGCCAGTAGTTGCAGGAGATCGCGTTCTCTACGGAAAGTATGGCGGAACTGAAGTTGATGTTGACGGTGAGAAGGTTCTCATTCTTCGCGCTGATGACATCTACGCAGTATACGTTGACTAATTTCGTTTCTTCGTTGACCTACCAATTTGAAGGGAAATAAACATGGCTAAAGATATTTTGTTTGAGGGCGAAGCTCGCTCCACCATGGCAGCAGGTGTTAAGAAGCTTGCTGATGCAGTTAAGGTAACCCTTGGTCCTAAGGGTCGTTACGTAGCAATGGAGCGTTCTTTCGGTGCTCCTTTGGTAACTAACGACGGTGTTACCGTTGCTCGTGAAGTTGAGTTGGAAAACCCTGTAGAGAACATGGGTGCTCAGCTTGTTCGCGAAGCTGCTGTAAAGACTAACGACGTTGCTGGTGACGGTACTACTACCGCAACCATTCTTGCAGACGTTATTGTTTCCGAAGGTGTTCGCAACGTTACTGCTGGCGCAGATGCTTTGGGTATTCGCCGTGGTATCGAAAAGGCAACTGATGCAGTTGTTGAGGCAATCAAGGCAGACGCAACTGAGGTTACCACCAAAGATCAGATTGCTAACGTAGGTACTATCTCTGCTGGTGACTCTGTTATTGGCGAAAAGATTGCTGAAGCAATGGACATCGTTGGTAAAGACGGTGCTATCTCTGTTGAGGAAAGCCAGACTTTCGGTATTGATATTGATATCGTAAAGGGTATGCAGTACGACCGCGGTTACATCTCTCCATACATGGCAACCGACTCTGAGCGCATGGAAGCAGTATTGACTGATCCATTCATCCTCTTGACCGACATGAAGATTTCCGTTTTCCAGGATTTGGTTCCTTTGCTGGAGCAGGTAGCTAAGTCTGGTCGTTCTTTGCTCATCGTTGCTGAAGATGTTGAAGGCGGCGCTTTGGGTAGCTTGCTTTTGAACAAGCTTCGCGGCACTTTGAATGTTGTTGCTATTAAGGCACCTGGTTTTGGTGACCGTCGTGCACGCATCTTGGAAGATATTGCAGTAGTTACCAACGGCAAGGTAGTTTCTAAGGACTTCGGCATGACCGTAGCTGACGTTACTATTGACGCTCTTGGTACTGCAAAGACCGTTAAGGTTTCTAAGGACACCACCGTTATTGTTGACGGCGCTGGCGATCCTGCTGCTATCGAAGCTCGCGTAGCAAGCATGCGTGCTGAGTATGAGAACCTCACTTCTGATTTCGACCGCGAGAAGCTTCAGGAGCGCTTGGCTAAGCTTTCTGGTGGCGTAGCAGTATTGAAGGTTGGTGCTGCAACTGAATCTGAGCTTAAGGAGAAGAAGAGCCGCATCGAAGACGCACTTCAGGCAACCCGCGCTGCTGTTGAAGAAGGCATCGTTCCTGGTGGCGGTGTAGCGTTGATTAACGCTATCCCAGCTTTGGACGGTATTGAGGCTGCTGACGCTGACGAGCAGGTTGGTATTGAAATCATTCGCAAGGCTCTTGAGGCTCCAATGCGTGCTATCGCAAATAACGCTGGCTATGAAGGCTCCGTTGTTGTTGAGAAGGTAAAGAACATGCCTAAGGGCGAAGGTATCAACTTCGCTAACGGTTCTACCGGTAACATGATCTCCATGGGAGTTAATGACCCAGTAAAGGTTACCCGTACCGCTGTCCAGTCTGCTGCTTCGG
>JBJEKV010000022.1:0-6628 GCA_051878815.1 Anaerotardibacter sp.
ATGACAGAAGAAGTAAAGAATACTGAGGTTGTTGAAGACGACCCTATTAAAGTTCGCTTAGCAAAGCGTGAGGCTTTGCTCGCCGCAGGAGAGAATCCTTATGGCGGCGCATATGCGTACACCCATCACATTTCCGACCTTGATGAGCAGTATGCTCACTTGGAGGACGGCGAAAATACGGAAGACAACGTAAAAATTGCGGGCCGTATTATGGCAAAACGCGTGCAGGGCAAAATTGTGTTCATGGAGCTCATGGACAGCACCGGCCGCATTCAGCTCTTCTGTCGTATCAATGCTCTTGGCGAAGACGTTTTTGCAGCCCTCAAGGACTTAGACGTAGGTGACTGGATTGGCGCAGAAGGCACCATGATGCGTACTCGCCGTGGTCAGCTCTCTGTTGCACTTGAAGCATACGAGCTTCTTTCCAAGTCTCTTCGTCCACTTCCTGAGAAGTTCCATGGCTTGGCAGACAAGGAAACACGCTATCGTCAGCGCTATGTTGACTTGGTAGTAAATCCTGAGGTTCGCGATACGTTCACTAAGCGTTCCAAGGTAGTTTCTGCTATTCGCCATTACATGGAAGAGCAGGGCTTTATTGAGGTTGAAACTCCATTCCTCCATTCCATCATGGGTGGTGCAAATGCAAAGCCATTCATCACTCACTTCAATGCGCTCGATCGTGATTACTTCTTGCGTATTGCAACCGAGCTTCCTTTGAAGCGTTTGCTTGTTGGCGGTTTTGAGAAGGTATTCGAAATTGGCCGTCAGTTCCGCAATGAAGGCATGGACCCATTCCATAATCCTGAATTCACTACCATGGAAGCCTACCAGGCATTCTCCGACTTGGACGGTATGATGGACTTGACTCAGGGCTTCGTTCAGGCTGCTGCTCTGGAAGCATGCGGTACCTTGAAGGTTATGTACCAGGGTCAGGAAATTGATTTGGGTGGCCAGTGGCCTCGTCGTACCATGGTAAGCCTCGCTTCTGAGTATGCAGGCGAAGAGGTATCCATGGATCTTTCTCGTGAAGAATTGGTTGCTATTCTTGAAAAGAATGGCGGTCATGCAGAGGCAAGCATGGGCAAGGGCAAGCTTATTGCTGAGATTTTCGAAGCAGTAGCTGAAGACAAGCTCATCCAGCCAATCTTTGTTACCGAGCATCCTCTTGAGGTATCTCCATTGGCAAAGAAAATGCCAGGCAACCCAGACTTTACTCAGCGCTTTGAGCTCTTCATCACTGGTCATGAGTTCGCAAATGCGTTTGGCGAATTGAATGACCCAGTTGATCAGGCAGAGCGCTTCCGTGCTCAGCTTGAAGCAAAAGACTTGGGTGACGACGAAGCAATGGGCTTTGACGATGACTACATTCGTGCACTCGAGTATGGTATGCCTCCAGCTGGTGGCGTTGGTATTGGCATCGATCGTTTGGTAATGCTTCTTACCGACTCAGCTACCATTCGTGACGTATTACTCTTCCCTCATATGCGTGAAGAGGCAAAATAAAACTTTAGTGAAAAGAGAAGCTTATGCGTAAAGATGAATTAGATGCTTTGGTAAGCAGTATTTCACGTAACTACGATGAGTCCGATGAAATCTTCTTCGCAAAGCCAGGCCGTCATTTTCCTCGCAGGTCTGCCATCATTAAGATGATTAAAGACATTCGTGTGGTAATGTTCCCGGGTTACTTTGGTGACGAAGGTATTTCAGGCACTTCGCCAGAATACTTCATTGGTGACACCTTGGCACGCATCAACAACACGTTGAGAACTCAGTTACGCGAAGCTTTCTTGTTCCGTGATGGCGACAAACTCTCTGAGCAGGAAATTGAAGAGCTTGTTGATGCCACCGCAACTGATTTCATGAATAAGCTCCCTGAGATCCAGAACATGTTGCTCAAGGACGTACAGGCAGCCTTTGATGGTGATCCTGCAGCAGAGAGCAAGGAAGAAATCATCCTTACCTATCCAGGAACCTTCGCTATTTTTGTTCACCGTTTGGCACATGAGCTCTATACCCATAAGGTTCCTTTGATCCCTCGTCTCATGTCTGAGTATGCTCACTCCAACACCGGCGTTGATATCAATGCGGGTGCTGAGATTGATGAGTACTTCTTCATTGACCATGCAACGGGTGTAGTTATTGGCGAAACTACCAAGATTGGTAAGCACGTTAAGATCTACCAGGGTGTAACCTTAGGTGCGCTCTCAACCCGTAAGGGTCAGTTGCTTAGCGGCGTTAAGCGTCACCCAACCATTGAAGATAACGTAACCATCTACTCCAACGCTTCCGTTCTTGGTGGCGAGACCGTAGTGGGCGAAGGCTCTATCATCGGTGGCGGTGCATTTGTAACCGAGTCCGTGCCTAAGAATGCACGCGTAAGCAACAAGGTTGAGGTTAACGTTAAGGAATCCCAGCCTAGACCAGAAGCTTCTTTCGAAACCCTTTCGTAAGAGCTCAAATTTCCCCTGATTCTTCAGGGAATATTGTCTTTGTGAAACCGAAGAGACCGTTTGGCGTATAAAATAGTACTTACGTATTTTTTTATACAACGGTCTCTTTTTTCGTTTGAAAGGAAGATACATGAAAATTGCTTTCTTCCCACAGTGTATGGTTGATATGTTCTATCCAGAAGTGGGACAAGCTGCAGTTCGTGTTCTTGAACGCTTGGGTTGCGAATTGACGCTCCCCAAAGATCAGGTTTGCTGTGGTCAGCCTCTTTTGAATGCAGGCTATAGTGAGGAATCCCTTCCTCTTATGAAGAACATCGTTGATTCGTACGAACAGTTCGACACTATTGTTGCGCTCACGGGTTCTTGTGCCTATGCAATCAAGCATGACTATCCTGTTTACTTGGGTAATGACCCGGTCTATGGTCCAAAGGTTAAAGAGCTTTCAAAGCGCATTTTTGAATTCACTGAATTCATCGTGGATGTATTAGGCGTGACTGACCTTGGTGCTCAGTTTGATGGCAAGGTAACGCTCCATAAGAGCTGCCACATGACGCGCATGTTGGGAGTAAAAGAACCTCCTGTCAAGTTGCTTGAGGCAGTTGACGGTCTTGAATATATCGAAATGAAGGCTGCAGACAGATGCTGCGGTTTCGGTGGCGTATTCTCTGTTAAGGAACCAGAAATCTCTGAGCAGATGGTTCGTGAGAAGTGTCTCAACGTTATTGAATCAGGTGCTGATGTGGTTACCGGTTGTGACCAGGCTTGCCTTATGAATATCAAGGGCTGTCTTGATCGTATGGCAACAGAAGGTACGCTTCCTCGTCCTATCAAAGTGCTCCACATCGCTCAAATTCTTGATAGCAGGGAGGGCAGATAAACATGACAACAACTCCTGTTATTTACGACGACGCTCCTTTGCGTGAGAAAGTTCGCAAGGCGCTCTCTGACGACTTCAAGCACAATGCAATCAAGACTGCCCAGGATACCATTGTGGGCAATCGCGATAAGCAGGCTCAGGCAAATCCGCTCTGGGAAGAACTCCGCGGAGAAGCAGGCTATATTCGTACACACGTGCTTGAGAATCTTGATTATTACATTAAGGAATTTGCTACCAATGCTCAGAAGGCAGGCGCTCAGGTGTATTTCGCTCCGGAAGACACTGATGCGGTTGAGATTGCGTTGGACATCTTCGAAAAACACGCGGCAAAGAGCTGTGTAAAGTCAAAATCAATGGTTACCGAAGAGGTTGGCTTAAACGAATACCTGGAAAAGCACGGTATTCACGCCATTGAAACTGACTGCGCAGAAAATATTTTGCAGACCGCAGGCGATAAGCCTTCTCACATTGTTGTTCCTGCGCTTCACTTCAATCGTGATTCTATTCGTGATTTGTATCGCGAAAAGAAGGGTTATGAAGGAAGCAATTCTCCTGAGGAAATTACCAAGTTCCTTCGCTCTAACCTTCGCGAGGAATTCCTTAGCGCTAAGGTTGGTGTAACGGGTTGTAACTTCGGCGTTGCTGAGACGGGTTCTTGCACCTTGGTTACTAACGAAGGTAATGCACGTATGGCAACTACTGTTCCTGAGGTTCAGATTATCCTCATGGGCGCTGAGCGTATCGTTCCTGACTTGCGTTCTTTGGACACCATGGTTTCCTTGCTTGTTCCAAGCGCAGTAGGCTCTAAAATTACTTCTTCCTTCAGTGTTAACACCGGCGCTGCAAAAGAAGGCGAAGCAGACGGTCCTCAGGAAGTTCACATCATCATGGTCAATAATGGCCGCAGTGATATTTTGGGTAGCGAATTTAAGATGATGCTTCGCTGCATTCGTTGTGGTGCCTGCATGAATAACTGCCCCGTATATCGTCATATTACCGGCCATGGCTATGGCTCCATCTACCCAGGTCCAATGGGTGCGGTTTTGACGCCATTGCTTGAAGGCTACGATACAGCAGGTGACTTACCTTACGCGTGTTCGCTCTGTGGTGCTTGTGATGACATGTGTCCGGTACGCATTCCGCTTCACCAGTTGATTCACCAGCATAAGGTAAATCTCGTTAAAGAAGATCATCCTTCTTTGCCAGAAAAAGAGGCATTTAAGGCTGCTTCTCGCGTTCTCTCTAACCGTGTTGCTTACGATGTTGCTACCAAGACCGGCGCTTTGGGTATGAAGGTTATGGGCGGCAAGTATGGTTCTTTGGGCCCTGGTACCGCTTGGATTCCGGTTCTCAAGGGCTGGACTGGCTCTCGTGACTTTGACTTGTTGGCAACTGAGCGTTTCCGTGATTGGTTTAAGAATCATGAAGTAACCCCTCAGGAAACTGCTGATAAGAAGGGAGGCGCTGAATAATGGCTGGCGTAACTCTTGATGAATTCTTGAAACCATTTTCGCGCGCATTAGGACATAGCGAGCCTGCAAGCGAAATTGAGGGAATTAATACCGTTGATTCCGTTCAGTTTATTGTTGCGCGTTCCCAAACTCCTGAGCAGATTGTTGCTACCTTTATTGAAGAGGCAAAAAAGATTGGCGTTACGGTTTACGCTTGTTCTGAGGATGTGCTTGGTGCAACCATTGCTTCTACCGTAAAAGAGCTTGATCCAAATAATGAAACTGTTTTGTTTGCTTCTACCAAGCAGGCACAGGAGTGTGGCTTGGCGGCAGCACTTGAGCAGCAGGGCATGAAGCCAATTGCATGGGACGCTTCGAAAGGCCGTGAGGCAATTCAGGAAGCAGCTCAGTATGACGCAGGCGTTACCTTTGCATTTGGTGCTATTGCAGAGACAGGCTCAGTAGTTCAGTGCGCAAGCAAGGAATCAGGCCGCAGCGTTTGCACGATTCCTCCATGCCATGTTGGCGTAGTGCGTCGCTCCAAGGTGTATGCACGCATGGGTCAAATCTTGGATGCAATTAAGGAAGAGTATGAAGGTGAAATGCCTTCTAATATCTCCGTAATTAGCGGTCCTTCTGCAACTGCAGATATCGAGCTCGTACGCGTAGTAGGCGTACACGGCCCGGTACACACCGCAATCGTTATGATTGAGGACTAGGGTAGGCCAGGCGCCTGGCTCTAGCTGAGAGCGCGCTTTAGGCGCAAGCGAGCTTAGTCGCGCAGGCTTGGGCTTGAGCTCCAATGCAGGCTAAGCCTCAAACCTTTCAATAACAAAAAAAGAAGCCTCGTTCGATACTCTCGAGCGAGGCTTCTTTCGTCTGCTAGGGTCAACACGATGAAGCCTTGAGTCCTTACCAGCTTAGCTCGCGATACGAATCTTTCAGCAAGGGTTCTTGCAGGGCAGGGCAGACAAAAAAATTCGCGAGCAACTCGTAAATGAATCACTCGCGAATTCTACAATTCGAATGCTTAAAGAATCATGCTTTAAGGCTAAGCTTAAGGAATCATGAAGTTCAAGCAGGTTGCGAAGAGGAAGACAACAATGCCCAATGCAACTAACATACCAATGGACCATGGGAGCATAGTCTTGAAGAGCTTGGATTCACTCTGGCCTGTAGCAACAGCCGCAATAGCCAAGGTCTGAGGTGAGATCATCTTACCGGTAACGCCACCCATGGTGTTTGCTGCCAAGAACAAGTCAGAGGAAATGTCAGAGTAAGCAGGGTTTGCATGAGCTGCCTCAGCTTGCAAGCTGGAGAACAAAGCGTTTGCGGAAGTGTCTGAACCGGTAACGGCAGTACCAACCCAACCAAGCAATGGGGAAACAAACGCGAAGAAGATGCCGGTGCCTGCAAGGAACTGACCAATAGAAATAGTCTGGCCAGAGAAGTTCATTACGTATGCGAGGGAAAGAACGCAGGTAATAGTAAGAATGGTGTAGCGCATACGATAAACAGAACGAGGAAGTTCTAACATTGCATCGCCAAAGCCAAGCTTGAACTGGTCCTTGCCATTGAAGATGGTGTAGCAAAGTGCAGTAATAACGCCTGCAATAACAATCAAGGTGCCGCAGTTAGATAACCAGTTGAAGTTGAATACGGTACCAGGGTTCTTGCCTAAGTAGTTCAAAACAAGAGACTGTACGGTGCCGTCAGCAAGAACAGTAGTCAATCCTGGCCATGGAACCTTAATGTCAGTTACGCCCAAAGGAAGAACGGTCTTAGCAAGAGCGAAGATAACTACAACTACGAAATAAGGCAAGATGCACATCCAGGTACGGGATGCGGTC
>JBJEKV010000023.1:0-1543 GCA_051878815.1 Anaerotardibacter sp.
GCTCAATGCCGAAGGAATTACAATTATACTCATTACTCACTTTATGGAAGAGGCTGCTCAAGCAGATCGCATTATCGTGCTTAATAAGGGACGTGTTGTTCTCTCGGGCCCTCCATCTGAAGTACTCGTTCAAACAGATGTGCTAGAGACGCTCAATTTGGAAGTTCCATTTGCTTGCAAGCTTTCTCAGTCATTGCGCAAGGGTGGTTTAGATGTTCCTATTTGCGTTACGAATGGCCCTTTGTTGGATAGTCTCTATCCGCTTGTGCAAAATAAGCCAGCTCTGAGAGATGCAGCTAAAGAAGAAAAAGCTTCTGCACAGGGTAAGGAATTAATTACGCTCGAGCATGTTTGCTATTCGTACGATTCGGCAAGCAAAAAGCGCGCGAAAGCCCTCAAAAAATCTGCTAAGAAAGACAAATCTGTTCGCCCAAATGGAAAAGTGGCATGGGGTAATGAGCCTGATGCTTTGTGGGCATTAAAGGATGTTTCTCTCACTATTAATGAAGGCGAATTCTTTGGTATCGCAGGTCATACGGGCTCGGGTAAATCTACCTTGATTCAGCATTTGAACGGCATTGTTTCTCCAACACTTGGTCGCGTTCTTGTTAAGGGTAAGGATGTTTCTGAAAAGAACCATGCTACTGAAGTACGCAGCATGGTTGGGGTGGTATTCCAGTATCCTGAACATCAGCTTTTTGCCGATACAGTATATAACGACGTAGCGTTTGGCCCTCGCAATTTAGGTTTGAGCTCTGAAGAAGTTGAGCTCCGCATTCGCCAGTCTTTAGAGAGTGTTGACCTCGATTTCGACACTATTGCCGAACGCAATCCTTTTGAATTATCAGGTGGTCAGCAGCGCAGAGTAGCATTTGCGGGCGTTTTGGCTATGAAGCCAGAGGTGCTTGTGCTTGACGAGCCCGTAGCAGGACTTGATCCTGCTGCAAAGCGTGACTTCCTCAATCTTATTCTTCGATTGCATAAAGAAGCAGGACTAACCGTAATCATGGTTAGTCACAACATGGACGATTTGGCTGAATGCTGTGATCGTATTGCGGTGCTCTCTGAGGGCACGGTTGCACATATTGGCACACCTGGTGAAATCTTTGTCGAAGGTGAAGAGATGAATCGCATTGGATTAGGTGTTCCAAGTGCTCAAGTTATTGCAGAAAGTCTTCGATTGAAAGGGGCGCCGCTCGATAAATCGTATCTCTATGATTTAGATACGTTGACACGAGATATCTTGCTGTTGGCCTCTTCACCTGCAGAATAGGAGCGCATATGAATACCGTGTTTTCCTTTGGTAGTTATTATTCTGGTAACAGCCCTCTTCATAGACTTGACCCACGAACGAAGCTTTTGGGCGGAGTAGTGTTTATTATTGCAGCGTTGTGCGCACAAAGCTTCTTTGCGCTCATTCCTTTCGCTGTTTTTGTATTGCTCCTATATGTGATTTCCCGCATTCCTTTGGGTAATGCCATGAAATCGTTGGCGCCTTTGTTGTTTATTGTTTTACTTGCTTCTTTTCTGAATCTTTTCGTTA
>JBJEKV010000024.1:0-1542 GCA_051878815.1 Anaerotardibacter sp.
CTTGATGGTTTTTCCGGGAATAGCCACGATGGGCATCTGTAAGAAATTGGGGTATTGAACTGTTAGCAATACGGTGTCATAGAGTTCGTGTGTAAACTTAAACGAACCGTCTGTAATGCGAATGGTGTCGAAAGTGCCCCATGAAGGGTCGGCGCTAAAAACGAAAAATCTTCCGTCTTGTAGGTTTTTGAAGTGCCCTTCAACGGAAACGCTGCCACGTTGGCCGCCGCAGCTGATAAGTAAAATTGTGAGGAGAAGAATGCCAAAATACTTTCTCATAGATGTTGTGATTTCATTCGTTAAGAAAACCAAAGAGGTCCGCTCATTTCTGAGCGGACCTCTCTTTCTTGTTTTATAGCGGAGTTCCGCTTGGAATAGAGTTATTTGTTAGTGAGAACTTTGAATGTTGCATCGTTCTGCAACTTCAAGAATTCAAGATCTTTTGCAGCATAAGCAGCTAAAGAAGCATCTTTGGCGATGGCATCACGCAGGTTGTCAACAGCGATGTTATTGTTGTTGGTGCGAGCTGCAACGATAGCCTTGAGGTAGCTGGTCATTGCGTCCTTCTTCTGAACTGCAGCCAAAGTTTCAGCAGCCTTCATGTAGTCCTTCGTCAGGATCTGAGCCAAGGCAGCGCTGTTGCTCTTTGCATTGCCAAAAGACTTAACAGCCTGTGCGTAGTTGCCCTGCTTCAAATACATGTTACCGAGAGCTTCACCGAGAGCTTGGCTACCTGCACCTTTTGCCAAATACTTCTGAGCAGAAGTAAGGTCGTTATTGATCAATGAGATCAAACCGAGGTTGACATTGGGTTCAGCAGCACTGCTGTTAGCCTTGAGGGCTTGCTGCAAATAGTTCTTTGCTTCATCATATTTACCATTAGCGTAAGCAATGGTTGCCAAATTGTTGTAAGCACGGTAATCGTTAGGATAGAGTTGTGCAGTCTTCTTGAAGATGCCTTCCTGTTCAGTAACATTTTCAGTAAGAGTTGTGCTGTAGAGAAGTTCTTCAACGCTCAGCTGAGAAGCGTCAGACTTGTATTGAGCCTGAATCTCATCATCGCTACGACCAATCAAGTTGTAGTTGATGGTCATGCGAGCACGACGCAACTGCGGAAGGATTTCCTGTGTTAAGTCAGTGAAAGCTGCTGAGAGGTTACGGATTTGGTGCTCGCGTTCTTCAGGATCTTGATACATTGAGAGGACGCGGAGGATCACTTCCTTATCCTGCATATTGGATTGAGAAACCAACTCTTTGAAGCCTTCCCAGTCTTCAGCGGTATATTTGGTATCTACTTCAGCTTCCAAACCGGTCTTCTTCAACTGAGACTCTACATACTTCTGTGTAGACTTTTCACGGTCTTGAGCAACCTTGGTATTCAAACTCATGCCACCATCGGGAGATGCATAAGCAGAAACTTCGATGTTCTCCAAAGCCTTGCGCTGCTCATCAGCCTGAATTTCCTGTAAGGTCTTAACGAACTGCTGAACAGAAACTCCGTTCAACTCGCTGGTTCTAATCTTGGCCTGCTGGATAAGGAAC
>JBJEKV010000025.1:0-28050 GCA_051878815.1 Anaerotardibacter sp.
TAGAAAGTTTGACGGGAAATGCCTGCAGCCTTAGAGATCTCTTTGATGGAGATTTTCTCAAGACTCTCTCCCTCTTCAATCATGTCAACGAGGGCGCTTACGATATGCCATTTTGCACGCCTGATTCCACCATTACGAGAATCCCAGCGCTTCAATTCTTCCCATGTAAAGGAATAATCTTCTTCAGTGAGCTCATCACTAGAAGAGCGTAGTTCCTTCTCTTCATTCATAATGAATTACTTCCTATTTCTACGTAGGATTAGGCCGCCCCCTATTCTTTGCAACTTCCCTCAAAAGTCACTGTGGCTTATCTACGTTTTGTTCCCCGGATACATCTTAGTAAGTAATAATGAGAATAATTTTCACGAAAAAAAATAAACAATGTGCCTAATTTGATTAAACGAGTCGGATTTTTAGACGAACGGAATTAAAGTGTCAAAGCTTGTAGTTGTTCAGAAATAATAGGCGTGCAAACTGAAAAACGAGCGGATCCCCGTACAAGAAAGGACCCTCTTGCGCTAAGAGGGTCCTTTATTTTAGTTAGAAAGGGAACTAAAATCCGTCCTTATTTTACCATTTAATTTGCGCTATCAACATTCTGAACAGGCACAATACTCTGAAGTTTTTCTTCTTTTCTGCGCTTGCGCAAATCGTTGAGTGCCTGCATGATATAGCCCACCGTTACCACCGTGCAGACAAAATCAACTGCAATAGTCATGTATGGCAAGCACGCAAGAACGGTCAAAATCACCGTCAAAAGAATTCCTGCATACAGTGGCTTCATATTCTTAAAGAAGACCTTACCTAACGCAGCACCTGCAAATGGAATTGCGCACAGCCAAATTACTACCATTGCAACAAAAATCAAGAATACGATAGGAATCGTAACCAATGGAAGGCAAGCCACAATCAAAACGAGCGGTAGCAAGAAGAAGGTTGCCAAACCAATCAAGATGGTCTTGCCCCAGTTTTCGGTAGTTTTCTGAGCCATCTTTTCAAGACGCTCACGCATGAGCCAGAAGAGCAAGCCCACAATCAAGATATGAGCGATGCAAGAATAGGCAATCTGAACAACATCAATGCCTGGGGCCTGGTTTACGCTTGCTTCAAGTTCGTCATTTTCAACCTTAACCAAGTTAGCTACTGATGCACCTTCGGCAATTTCTACCGTAGCAGCCTCAGGTACTTCTAAGGTGCCTGTGACAGAAACGTTTGGACCAACGGTAATAGTCTCGCCCGAGAGAGCCATGTTGCCGCTACATACCACGTTATCAACCGCAATAGTGCCCGCAGCAACTACTACACCGTTGTAGGTACCTTCCACAGCAACGGAAGAGCCTGCCACATATAAGCCATTAGCAATAGTTCCCTTACCAAAAGAGATGCTGCTGCCCGCTACCGTAATGTTGTTTCCTGCAGTTAAGTTGTCAAAAGAAAGGTTTGAACCAGCAACGCGTACGCTGTCTGCTACCTGGCAGTTAGAAAAGCTGAGCGAAGAGCCCGCAGCAAGCAAACTACCATTTCCTGAAGTGCCCACGTTTAAATTGCTTGCAGCAAGGGTGGAGCCAAACCAGTAAAAATCAGATTTGGTAGAAACATTGGAAGCAGTGTGGTCAATAAAGAGCGAATTTCCCGTAGTTTCATCTGCTACTACAATGCTCTCGGAAGATCCCGAGACCTCATTTTCGTCAAACGCCGAACCTGCAGCAAAGGCACTCATAGGGAGCGCGAGTACCAAAGCAAACGCTGCAAGAAGGCAAAGGAATTTCTTTTTCATTCCTATCCTTTCTTCAGTTCAACCGTGAATCTACCCTACTAGATTAAACGAGTCTACAACAAGGGCGTCAACATATTCTCTATTCAATTGGCATCCCAAACCTGCCTCAAAGCCAGACTGATTGAGTGTGAGCTGTCCGTTCTCAAGCGCAAGGGCTGGTTTAGCGCAGTCCTCTTTGAAGTAGAGCGTTGCTTCCGAAATATCTCCCGGCAAATCAATGCATGGCAATGTTTCAAACGCAGCATGCATACGCTTGGAAACACCCGTGTCGTACATGCCGCCCATCCAAACGGTTTTGCCATGAGCAGCAGCCCATTTGCAAAACGCGAGTGCTGGCTGAATTCCGCCGAGTTTTGCAATCTTCAAAACGTAGCAAGACAAGTTGTTGTACTTAGTTGCTCTATCAAGATCTGCAATGGTAGCAATGGACTCGTCAAGTGCGATAGGTGTTTTCAAGGCACGCTGTAGGCTTGATAAGCGTGCAAAAATATCCTCGGATGCTTTGTATGGAATAACTTGTGGGTCAAGTGGCTCTTCAATACAAGCAATGTTTAAGGAATCGAATTCCTTAAGAAGTGCGGCATCATCTTCCGTAAAGCTCTGATTTGCATCAAGCACCAAAGTTACGTCTGGATAGTGTTTGCGAACCTCTTTGATTTTCTCCAAGCAAGACTCAGGGGAAATTTTGATTTTTACGCGCGAATAGCCAGCCTCAACAGCTGCGCGAACAGCCTCGAGTGTCTCTTCGGTAGACTTAATGCCAATAACCACGCCGCCTGGAACCTTCTTTGGGATAAATTCTGCAGGGGTAGCGTTTTGTACGTTGGTGGCCGGAGCACTTGGGGCGGCAGAGGCAGCTGAAGGGCCCGCGCTTTGGGCAGCTGCACCACCAGCAGGTGCGGCAGTTGCGGCGGTTGCGCTAGTTGCGGCACTTGCGGCCACAGCTCCACCCTTCTTCTGAGCACCCTTCAAATGCTTCGCCAGGCCTACAACCTGCATCATGTCGTCCGACTGAGCGTTCGTGGTCTCGGCAATAAGCGTGCTAATAACCGGCTTTTCGTTAATCAAAACACTTAATGGCTTGCCCGTGATTTTGCCATACAAGTCCCAAATTGCAGGCTCCACTGCGGCCTTAGCCATTGGATAGTTATCCAAAACTGGGAAGCAGTTGAGCGAACGAGCAACCTCTGCAGGATGCATGTAGCGCTCACGTGTGATTACCTTAGCAATCTTGCGCTTCACAATTTCGTAGTCTTCCTGAATGATTTCAGGCAAATACCAGTCCGAATCAAAGGAAACGCACTCCGCAATTCCCGTGCGGCCTGCCCAGTCTTTTACTTCCACAAAGAAGCTTATGCGCTGGTCAATAGTGGTTTTTGCTGTTTTGATTGGCTGAATAAATGGCTGCTTAACCATGGTTATTGACACTTCTTTGATGTCGATGCGCAAGTCGTACAAACGCTTGAGCACCTGAGCGTCAACCTTGCCAACACCTGTTCGAGGGAACTCTTTCAACACGAAAACGTGCTTTGGGTGATGGAGCTTTGACATGCGCTCTGTCAAATACTCGTGAATATGACGAGCAAACTCCTGAGCGCAGTTCGCAGGCTTGATCTTCACTTCGTCAAAATCAAGGCCATCCTCTTCGTAATCCTTAGCAACTGCTTCAGGCGAAAAATCAGCTTCCACAAAAGCAACCGGCCTATATCCCCACGTTTCGTCAGGAGTACCAAACACGTAGGCGTCTTTCACGCCCGGAATGCCCAAGAGCACCTTTTTGATTTCTGCAGGGTAAATATTTTCGCCACCCGAAATGATGAGATCCTTAACGCGCTCATGCATGTGAAGGCGGCCTGCCTTATCAACCGAAGCGCGGTCTCCCGTTACAAAGAAACCATCAAGAGACTGAGGCATACGAGCATTCAGATAGCCCTCAAAAATTCCAGGGCCTTTGACTTGGAGCTGACCTACCCCTTCTTTGTCAGGCTGGAAAACACGAATGGAATATCCCGGCAAAACTTCCAGGCCTCCGTCGAAGCCTCGTCCCACCTTTGCGCACGCAATCATGCTCGAGGTTTCCGTCATGCCATAACTTGCATACACCTTTGCCTTTGCACGAAGAGCGTTTTTGAGTGTTTTTTCGTTAAGACCTGCTCCTCCCAAAAGGATGCATTTATACTGGCCAATGATTTTGTCGCGGTCGTTCTCCAGCAAATCCTGGAGGATTTTATCCACCACTGAAATGTGGGTTACTTTATAGCTCAACACATCGTTCAAGATGCGATTTGGCTGATAGCGCGAATACAAGATGAAAGGATTCTCGTTTAAGAGGGAACGCACCAAAATTTGCATGCCTCCAATGTGACACATAGGAAGAACCAGCTGCCAAACCACTTTTCGCGTGTTATTGAGTGTTTCGTTAGCAGCTTTTGCGGCAGCAATAATGCCCTTCCAAGAAAGCTTTGTAGCCTTTGGCGTACCAGAACTTCCCGAGGTGAACATGATGATGCCACCGTTGCCCACGCGCTTCTCCTCAACGCACTTACGCGCAAAATCAAGGCTGTTGAGATACGGAGCGCTCGGAAGTGGTCCTTGGAAGGTAGCCAAATCACGCAGGCTCAGTCCTGTTCCTTCAAGAATAAGACGGCGAACGTCTCGCTCTTCCAATACGGGAATATCCTTCTCTGAACAGGCATTTTCGAGCTCTACTTTGCGAAGTTTACGTTCTGCCTCAGACAAACGAGGATTCATAACCGCCAGCGTAATTCCTGCATAAGCTACCGCCAAAACCAGGAATACGAATTCCGGACCATTAAACATATTGCAGGCAAGATAGCCATCTTTCGCCAAGTTCTTTTTCACCAACTGCTGCGCCAATGATGCGCTCACAAATTGGGTTTTTCCATACGTGTAGATTTGTGAACCTGAATCAAGTTGCGCATAAAAGAAAGGAGCTTCTGGTTTTCTTTGAGCAAGTTTAGTAAGTGTCGAAATCATGGTATGCCCCTAAGTATAAAAACTTCGTTGGAGGGATTGAATTACGGGAGGTCAAACCTTGAAAACACCCATTGCCTCAGCAAATTCCCTCACGATGAATCGAATCATACAAATTAGGCCCGCATGCCGCAGGCCTAATTGAATTGTAATTCTTTTTTGTTGGGTTTTTGGGCTGATGGCCTAAGGAAACTTAGGGAATTGGTCAAAATCTGGGTCACGATGCTCTTTGAAAGCGTCGCGGCCTTCCATTGCCTCAGCAGTTGTGTAGTAAAGCAAGGTTGCGTCGCCACCGAACTGCTGCAAACCAGCCAAACCATCGGTTGCTGCATTGAAGGAAGCCTTCAAGAAACGAAGCGCTGTTGGAGAATGCTTCAACATCTGCCTTGCCCAGTCAACGCACTCTGCTTCCAAATCTTCGAAAGGTACTACCTTGTTAACAAGGCCCATTTCCAATGCTTCCTGAGCAGTGTACAAACGGCAAAGATACCAAATTTCGCGTGCTTTCTTCTGGCCAACAATAGCAGCCAAATAGCCTGCACCATAACCCGCATCGAAGCTACCAACGCGAGGACCAGTCTGGCCAAACTTTGCGGTTTCAGCAGCAATAGAAAGGTCGCACAATATGTGGAGCACGTGACCACCACCAACTGCATAGCCATTAACCATTGCAATTACTGGCTTAGGGATGATGCGAATAAGACGCTGAACATCCAAGATATTCAAACGAGGAATGTTGTCTTCGCCAACGTAGCCACCAGTGCCACGCTTCTTCTGGTCACCACCAGAGCAGAATGCCTCGTCCTCATGACGACCACCATGATTTGCGCCCGTCAAAATGATTACGCCAATGCCCTGATCATCACGAGCAACGCTGAGCGCATCATAAAGCTCCATTGCGGTGAGGGGAGTAAACGCATTACGGCGCTCAGGACGATTAAAGGAAATCTTTGCAATACCATCCATGGTTTCATAGATGATTTCCTGATATTCCTTTCCTTTTACCCAAGGGAATTCACTCATAGAACACTCCTATTTTCACTATCTTACATCTTTCTTAATGAAAGAAGATTACTGGTAATGTGCAGCCAAATATTCCTGAACAATGCCAAGAAATTCTTCTGGCTTTTCCAAATGAATATTGTGACCAGCATTTTCAACAATTTTGGTTTCAATGTGATCAGTTGCATTGAAACTTTCAGCCTTCTGAGCCAAAGACTGTGCTACCTCAGTATACGTGACATCCTTTGAGCCTGCCAAATAAAGAACTGGCTGGCTTGTTGAACAAAGAGGAAGGCGAAGGTTAGTCATGCGGTGCGCACCAGCAAACTCAACGCAAAGAGCTAATGCCTCAGGATCATTGTTGAGGCGCTCGTTGTACACCTGAGCGCGAACAATTTCTGGCAATTCTTTCTGAGATTCGAACAAAGGCAAGTCTTGCCAGTACTCTACAAAGTCAGGGAAAAGCATGGTGTTGAGCTTTTCGATAGTTGCATTGTTTTTCTCAGTGCGATCTGCACGCTCCTGGCCATTTGCAGGGCCAAGGCCTGCAGACTCAAGAATCAAGGTAGATACTCTATCAGGATAGCTGGTTGCAAACATAGCAGCTATACGACCACCCATAGAATAGCCCACCATAGCCACCTGAGCATCAGGGCAAAGAAGGCTGGTTACTACCTCAATTTGATCAATGTATAACGGAAGCGAATAAGCCATTGGCTCTTCAGCGTTACTGAGTGTTGTCTTTCCATGACCAATCAAGTCAGGAGCAATGACGTAGTACTTTTTCGAAAGTTCAAGCGCAACAGATTCCCAAGTTTTGCCTGACTGCATAAAGCCGTGGAGCAAAACTACGGCTGGATTGCTCTCATCGCCCCAGCAATGAACAAAGGTGTTGCATGTTAAGCGCTTTTCGCTTGGAAGTTCAACCTCGAAAACAACGGGCTGCGTAGAATAATTCTCAGTGTTTGTGATAGTCATATTCCTTATTCTCTTCTCTATTAAGCTATCGCAGAGGTTTGCTTGCGCGCATCGCACGCGCGGCGGCTGCGATGCTTGTCTTTTCGAAGCTCCGCGCCAACAAAACCAAGCCGTGCAAACATCCCTGCGGTTTCTCATTTCAGTTTCGAAAACCTATTGTACACGAGTCTGCGCGCATCTTCAGTCCATGAACCAAAGCCCACACAGCTCATACCTTCACTCCCCGAGAACGGTGTCGAGCTAGGATTTACCCTACGGACTGCGTGGCTTGCATCATGCGGCCCGACTTTACTGATACGGACTGTAGCGCTGGCGAACTCCTCGGAGCGGCACCTCGATTTCGATAAAACTAATTCCTTCGTTCTTGCCGAACTCATAGAACGCACGACGGAACTCTTGGAGCGATGCCACCTTTTCGTAAGGAACATCAAATCCTTGCGCAATAGGGGCAAAATCCACTTTTTGTGGAGTAAGGAACAAACGCTCGAAGTAGTCCTCATCCGATGCTTGTGGAAGCATGTCGAAAATTGCGCCGCCGTGATTATTGAGAAGCACCACAATAATCTTTGGCTTCTTTTTACCCACTTTTTGACGAAGCTCGAATTCATGCTGAAGTGCTAACGCGTTGATGTCGTGAAGGCAGGTCAAATCCCCTGTTAAAAGCACCGTTTTGTCGAAATACTGAGCCGCACCAAACGCCGTAGAGAGCGTTCCGTCAATACCGTTAAGACCACGGTTAGACATGATGGTCACATTGTTGTCTCGCTTCAGATAAAACGTATCAAGCGCGCGAATACTCATACTTGCCGCGGAAAACAACAACGAATCTTTTGGCATAAGGTTAGCGAGCGCATACACATATGAACCTTCGAAGGAGTCATCGTCTGCTTCGTCAACTGCTTCAATACGCTGGGCAGTCTGTTCGTTAAGACCTGCCCACAACTCAAGCGCCGATTCCTCAGGTTCTGACGTGTTAAAGCCAAGTTCGTCCGCGTTTTCTTGGCCCTGATTGATGCCATCAACTGCCACCATGGAAACAATGAAGTCCATTGGATTCATGCGTACCAAGGTAGTAGTTTTACTGTTGAAATCTCGAGTGTCCACCGGGTCAACCACAATTTGCGTGTGCTCAAACCACTCAAGCAGCTTGAACGTTTTCTTGGAAATTGGGTAGCGGCCAAAACGGATTACCGTGTCAAAATACGGAATTTCATCACCCGAAAGAATGCTGTCGTAGTTATCAATAACTGCTGGATGCTCGTAGTTACGCAAGCCTGAAAGCGGATCAGCGAAAAGGGCAATATCGTACTGCTGTGCCCACGCGAATAAAATCTCTGCTTGCTCATCGCGTTCTTCTTTGGAAATACCTGACTGGAACACGCCTTCACCACATAAACAAATTGTCGTATGGGACTTGAGGAAGGCCTGGATGGTTTCCAAGTTTTTATTGAAAAGCACCTGCTCGTGCTCAACTAAAGCAGGAAGAACAGCGCTTTGTTCTGCGCGGCCTGCTTCAAAAACACCTTCGACGGAAAAATCAGGTTTGAGCGGCTCATCGAACGGGAAGTTGAGGTGGACCGGACCTGACGCAAGCGTAAATGGAGCAGCGGCAGCCACGCTCTCACGCGCAATTTGCCTTACCTGGAGCAAGGTTTCAGGATTTGCCTGAGGTTCAGACATCTGCCAAAAGCCTTTTACGTGGGATCCAAATGCCTCAATTTGATTGCAAGTTTGTGGCGCGCCAAGCTTTTGGAGGCGCATTGGCCTATCGCCCGACAAAACAATCAAAGGAACGCGAGAAGTTTCTGCCTCCATTACCGCAGGATAATAGTTTGCAAGCGCGGTGCCTGACGTACAAATTACGCAGGTTGGTTTAGCGGAAGCCTTCGCCATGCCAAGAGCAAAAAATGCTGCGCCGCGTTCATCGATGTCGAGGTATACCTCAACGTCACCCATGAGCTGCTGGCGCTCGAAGACCGTCATAGATAAAGGAGTTGACCGAGATCCTGGACTCACTACGAAATCGCGCACGCCCAATCTCACTAATTCATCAACAAATGCAGAAACAAACAAGGCCATGGTTTGTCCTGGCTGTGTGATATTTCCCATAGTAGTTCTCCCAAAATTCTCTTCTGCCCACAGACAAGCCGGAACAGTTAAAGCTTATTCTGCCGAAAAGAGCTTACGCGGCGAGCTCCATTCTGCCGAAGATACCCTCAGTCGTGAAGCACGTTGCTGTGAAAAAGCACTTAAAGCATTTTTGCGCTCGTGTGTTTAGAGGCACGCAGTTAGCCCTATTCAGCCGAAAATGCACTCAAAATAGTTTTCAGCTTCAAGTCAATTTCTGTGAATTCGCTTGGCGCATCGCTGCCTGCAACAACGCCGCATCCTGCATAAACCCAGCCGCCTTCGCCATCAAAAACACCCGAGCGAATTGCAACCGCAAATTCGCCATTTCCATCACCATCAATAAAGCCCACGGTACCGCCAAAGAATCCGCGGTTGAAGCCCTCAACCTCACGCAAGGTCATAAGCGCTTCACCCACCGGCGTTCCTGAAAGTGCAGGAGTTGGATGGAGTTGGGATGCCAAGGAAAGAAGCGAGGTACCTTCCATAACCTCAGCTTTTGCAGGAGTATACAAGTGCTGAACATGCTTAAGTGGCATCAGTTGCGGCGTTGCAGGAATGTCCACCTTGTGACAATTGCGCTCAAATACGCTGCGAATAAACGAGACAACATATTCATGCTCGCGTCTATTTTTGTCGTCTGCCAAAAGTGCTTGGCCCAATTGCTGCTGCTCTTCTTTGGAGTTACCCATTGGAGCAGTACCAGCCAAACACATACTCTCAACCTGAGTTCCTTTTTTGCGAATAAGAAGCTCAGGCGTACAGCCGCAGAAAAATACGTCTCCGTAGCGATACAAGAACACTTTTCCCAGCGCAGAGCCATCAATCAAATTCACAAGGAGATCTTTCGAAGAAAATGGCTCGGTAGTAGTAAGTTTCTGCCTTCTGCAAGGAACGAGCTTTGCGATGCTGCCCTGATCAATCTTGCCCAAAATTTTTGTAAGCATAGTCTCCCATGCTTCGTAAGAATCTTGCTCAAGACTGTATTCAATGGTGCGGCGCTGTCTTGGTTTTGCCGCAGCCGAATGCTTTTCGAAACGCTTTACGCGACCTTCATATACCGGGCCTAAGCTATTTACCTGAAGGAATGAGCCTTCTTCGTTCTCAATCAGCACTACTTCAGGAAGCAAAAGACGCAGATAAGGGAATGCTTGCATCATTTCATCTGTTGGTTTTGGGTTTCCTGTATCAAAACGATTGAAGGAAAAGAAAATTGGTGCCTGGTTGGTAGGTCCTTGACAAACACTCTCCACGCCAAACAAGGAAGGGAGGGCAATGCAGCGCCCCAAACCCATAACACGACAAAGGCGTTCTTTATCGTAATAGACGAATTGATCCGTAAACCCCTTCTGTAGTACACAGAAGGCATCAACTAGGTCTACATCTAGTGGTTTTGTATACGAATAGATTTTTGTCATGTTCGCTTACCCTTTTCAGAATTACTTATAAACACTCTTCGAGTATTAAGAATGCCTATCAACATTACCTGTTAACGCGTTCAATTTTTAGCATTTCGCCACGTAAAACCCCAAAAAAATTTTTTGAGTATAATCAAAATCTATGGATTATATATTTCAATAGCATATGGATAATTATATAATATAGGCGTGGCTAGTCCCCTCAAGGCCACGATTCCGTATCGGTGGATTCCTAATCATCCGCCGCAGAAATGATTCTTGCGAGATTCTTTTCTGAAAAACTCCCCGTGGTCCTTCCCCCTAGGGCTGCGGGGAGAATCTCATGAAAGCGAAACAGCCGCTTTTCCGCTATAACACCAGCTACCCTTGCTGGTGTTTAGTGTGTTGGGCTTCTTTTGTTTCTGCACCAACTATCTTTACACCAACTGCTCTGCTAATGCTTGGCTGCCTTGGACTTTGCCTACCTTTTCGCCTGCTTATTTGCTGGCTTCTTTTCGGCTGCTTTCGCGCTGTCCCAAAACGCTTGGAGTTCTTCCATAGAAAGAGAATCTATGCTCTGACCTTTCAGGCGTGCCAGCTTCTCCATTGTTTCCCAACGCCACGTAAATTTATCGCAGGTTGCGTGAAGCGATTCTTCGGCATTAATACCCATTTTTCGCGCCACATTTACCAATGAGAACAGCACATCTCCCATTTCGAGCTGGATCTCAGCTAAATCGCCTTCTTTATAGGCCTCCTTTAATTCTTGGCACTCTTCTTCAACCTTATCCCATACTTCATCAAGAGTATCCCAATCAAAACCAACGGCAACGGTTCTGTTTGACACCTCGAGCGCACGTTCAAGTGCTGAATATGAAGAAGGGATGCCCTCAAGCATCCCTTTTGGTTTTTCTTCTGACAAAGCATTCATAAGAAATGCGCTCTCCTTGTTGAAGATGTTTCTGACAACATCCCGCGCGTCCAAAACGTACAGCAAAGCGTGTTGAAAAACGTGCTTCAAAACGTGCAGCGAAGCTTGTTGGAAAGTTTACAAAGCGAACGTGCGAGCTTGTGACTTTTATACGGTGAGCTACTTCTGTTCTTGCTCAGCCTCTTCTTCTTCCATTTCGTTGATAGCACGAGCAAGTGCTGCGTCTTTACGAGCAGCCTGATACTCAGTGTCATCCTTGAAGCGCGTAAATGGCTTGTACTCCTCAGGAAGACCCAACTCTTTCATGTTGTAAGGCTCTGGATCTGGCATTGCCTCAACCTTTGCGGAATACTCTTCGATAGCCTTTGCAATCTTCTCAACTTCCTGGATGGTAAAGATTGGCTCTTCGCTATCCCAAGACTCAATCCATGGGAGGAGCTGGTCAGTTTTACCGGCGAAGCTGGTGCTTTCTTCAAGAATACAGTAGCTTGGGTCAGCACAATTTGGGAAACCTGCTACAGAGAAGTAGCGCATGTTTTCTGGTTCCTGAATGCCTGCGTCAGCCAAAGCCTGCTTGATGGCAAGGTTGTGAACCTTTGCAACCCACATTGGGCTAATGAAGTCTTCGCGCTTAAAACGCATGGACTTCTTCCACTTCTGAGAATACTCGTGGCCACCAATAAGAATGTAGAAAGCACGGAATTCAAGAGCGAAAATGCCGTATACAGAAACAATGATGTAGTCGGCACGGGACTTTCCGAGTTTATTAATAACGCGCACGTCTTTCAAAACGCGGAACTGATCTTGAGGCAACTCGGCAAGAGTTTCGCCAAGGTTTTCCTCTTCCTCCAGGGAGGTGTTCCTCATCTTACGTTTCTTTAAAACGTCACCACCAAGAACAAATACCAGCATAACAATGATGCAGACATAGGCGATGTTGAACACCATCTCTTGCATTTCCATGCCGTCCCCTTTCGCTCCATACTTGAAAGCGGCACAGGAAGATGCCGCTTTGTCGTTTTTTTTCTTACTTAGTTCACCTTAGATTTTGTACATGAACTGGAATACGTCTTCACGCTGGATAATAACCTGAATACCAAGCTTTTCACCTACTGCATCAAGAGCTTCCTGAACATCGTTGAAGCTGCCCTCTTCATCGTTGATGGTTACAAGCATGGTCATAGAGAAGATATCGTCCAAAATGGTCTGGCTGATATCGTCAATATTTGCTGCGTTCTCAGCAAGGGCATTTGCGATTGCTGCTACGATGCCGCTACGGTCTTTACCCAGAACGGAAATTACACAACGCATTATTAGTTCCTTTCGTTTTTCTATAGGGTATTCTACTCTAGAAATCCCTCTTAAATTTCAACAAAAAATTGTTTTTGTCCGTCTAGCTTGCGAAAATCAAAGACATTGCCTCAGCGCGCGTTGCGTGATTTCGCTGGAAAGAACCACGAACTGCACTCGTTCTTGTCTGAGCGCCTGCCTTCTTAACACCACGCATGCTCATGCAAAGGTGCTCTGCTTCGATAACTACCATTACGCCATCAGGGTTAAGCATCTCAACTAAGGTATCGGCAATCTGAGAAGTGAGACGTTCCTGAACCTGTGGCCTGCGTGCATACACGTCAACCAAGCGAGCCAACTTTGACAAGCCGCAAACGCGGCCATCCTTGTTTGGGATATATGCCACATGAGCCTTGCCAAAAAATGGTGCCAAGTGATGTTCACACATAGAGTAAAACGGAATGTCTCGTACGAGAACCATTTCCTGATGATGCTCATCGAAGGTGGTCTCAAAATGTACGGCAGGATCCTGAGCGAGCCCTGCAAAGCACTCCTCATACATTTTTGCTACGCGTTCAGGAGTTTTTTTCAAACCCTCACGTTCAGGGTCTTCTCCCACGCCTTCCAGAATAAGGCGAACGCCCTGTTCAATCTTTTCTAAATCCACGCTTTTCCTTACTAGTTTATTATTCGATTCCTCGTATGATACTACGTTTTTTCGCTGGCTCTATATATCCAACTCAACACTTACAGGGCAGTGGTCAGAGCCAAAAACTTCCTGGTAAATATGAGCCATAACCACCTTTTCAATGAGGTCCTGGCTTACCAAAAAGTAGTCAATACGCCAGCCTGCATTGTTGGCACGGGCGTTGAACCTGTATGACCACCACGAATACGCGCCTTCCAAGTTTGGATGAAGGTAGCGAAACGTATCAACAAAGCCTTCATCAAGCAGTTCGGTGAACTTCTCACGCTCTTCGTCAGAAAATCCCGGATTTCCTCGGTTGGTGCGAGGGTTCTTCAAGTCAATTTCCTGATGAGCTACGTTGAAGTCACCCGTCATAACTACTGGTTTTGGCGAAGAGGAAGGTCCTGTTTGCTGCGCTGCGTCCTCAGGAGTAATTCCCTGCTCGAGCGCCTTACAAAAATCACGGAATGCCACGTCCCAACTCATGCGATGGTCAAGACGCTTGAGTTCGCTTTGTGCATTTGGGGTGTACACATTAACAAACCAGTACTTTTCGAACTCTAACGCCAAAATTCGACCTTCAGTGTCGAGCTCAGGAATACCAATTTTATCAATAACACGAATTGGCTCTTCCTTACAAAATACAGCCGTGCCTGAATAGCCCTTCTTTTCGGCATAATTCCAATACTGATGGTAGCCAGGCAAATCCATCTCAATTTGGCCTGCCTGCAATTTGGTTTCCTGAAGCGCAAAGACGTCAGCATTAAATTCGTCAAAGATATCCATGAAGCCTTTTTTCATAACCGCACGAAGGCCGTTAACATTCCAAGAAATTAATCGCATAGTCTCTCTTTCTCATCATTTCCTGACAAAACACTCTACCGCACCAAGCTCCCGAATTTACTCATACGCTAAAGGTTTACGGAAATTACTCGTATTTGGTCGAATTTTTCCTGCTACCACGGAGGAATATGACAACAAAAAAGTCCCATTACCGCCGTCGTCCTTTATTATTGTTTTGTATGCAAAAAATCGTCCGAAAGGAAAGCCTATATGGTTTCTCGTGTATACGTGGAAAAGAAACCTGGATTCGACGTTGAAGCAACGCAGCTCAAGCATGAGCTTCGCGACATTTTAGGCATTGAGGCTCTCACCGGCCTTCGTGTAATCAATCGCTACGACGTTGAAGGAATTAGTGACGCTTTGTTCACTTCTTGCATTCCTACCGTTTTCAGTGAGCCACAATCTGATATTGCAACTACCCAAGCCCCAGATGCTGATGGCGCGGTAGTTTTCGCTATCGAATTTCTTCCTGGTCAGTTTGATCAGCGCGCAGACTCTGCAGGCGAATGCATCCAGCTTATTAGCCAGGGTGAACGCCCAGAGGTTAGAAGCGCAACCCTTTACTATTTGTCAGGTTCTTTATCTGACGAAGATATTGCCGCAATCAAGCATTACTTGATTAACCCAATTGAATCTCGTGAGGCTTCTCTTGAAGAAGTTGAAACTCTCAAGATGAACTACCCAGTTCCTGGTGATGTTGAAATTGTTGAAGGCTTTATCGACCTTGACCAGGCAGGCCTTGAAGAGTTCATCAGCCAGCGCGGTCTTGCAATGGATGCCGCTGACATCGTTTTCTTCCAGAAGTACTTCAAGGAAACTGAAAAGCGCAACCCTACCATCACCGAAATCAAGATGGTTGACACCTATTGGTCTGACCACTGCCGTCACACCACCTTCGGTACTGTTCTTGAAACCATCACCTTCGATGACAAGAAGGCTGAAGAAGCATTCAATAAGTACCTCGAGCTTCGCCATGAGCTTGGCCGTGATGAAAAAGATCTCTGCCTCATGGACATGGCTTCCATTGGCGCAAAATACCTCAAAGCTCAGGGCATTTTGACCACCATGGACGAATCCGAGGAAATCAACGCATGCACCGTCAAGGTAAAAGTTGATGTTGATGGCGAAGAGCAGGATTGGCTCTACTTGTTCAAGAACGAAACCCACAATCACCCAACTGAAATCGAACCATTCGGTGGCGCAGCAACCTGCTTGGGCGGCTGCATTCGTGACCCATTGAGCGGTCGTAGCTACGTTTACCAGGCAATGCGCGTAACGGGCGCTGCTGATCCGCTTGTTCCTGTTTCTGAGACACGCGAAGGCAAGCTTCCTCAACGCAAACTTGTTACTACTGCTGCAGCTGGTTACTCTTCCTATGGTAACCAGATTGGCTTGGCAACAGGTCAAGTTAACGAAATTTATCACCCAGGCTATGAAGCTAAGCGCATGGAAATTGGTGCGGTTAGCGCTGCTACCCCTGCAGACCACGTAAAGCGTGAAGTTCCTGCTCCAGGAGACGTTGTGGTTTTGCTTGGTGGTCGCACTGGTCGTGACGGCATTGGTGGTGCTACAGGCTCCTCCAAGGCACACAACCTTGACAGCTTGGAATCCTGCGGTGCTGAGGTTCAGAAAGGTAACCCACCAGTAGAACGCAAGATTCAGCGTTTGTTCCGCAGAAAAGAAGCTACCGAAATGATTAAGCGCTGCAACGACTTCGGCGCTGGTGGCGTTTCTGTTGCGGTTGGCGAATTGGCAGACGCAATCCACGTATATTTGGATCGCGTTCCAAAGAAATATGAAGGCCTTGACGGTACCGAGCTTGCTATTGCTGAAAGCCAGGAGCGTATGGCCGTTGTTTTGGCAGCTGAAAGCGTTGAGAAGTTTATCCAGTACGCAACAGAGGAAAACCTTGAGGCAACTCCTATTGCGGACGTTACCGATTCTGGCCGCGTAATCATGGAATGGCGTGGTACTCCAATCATTAACGTAAGCCGCGACTTCTTGGCTTCCAACGGCGCTCCAAAGAGCACCACTGTTCATGTATGCGAAGGCAAGGCATACACCAAAGAATGGGCGGGTGAAACAGTTGAGGAAAAACTCACGTCCGTAGTAACCGACCTCAACATCTGCTCCAACAAGGGCTTGTCTGAGCGCTTCGACTCAACCATTGGTGCTGCTACCGTGCTCATGCCTTTTGGTGGTAAGAATCAACTCACTCCATCCCTTGCTATGGCAGCAAAACTCCCGGTTGACGGCGAGACAACTACCTGCTCTGGTATGGCATGGGGCTTCAACCCTTACTTGACTGAAGCAGACCAGTTCACTGGTTCCTATATTGCCGTTGTTGAAAGTATGGCAAAGCTTATTGCGTCTGGCTTTAAGCGCACTGAGTCCTACTTCAGCTTCCAGGAATACTTCGAGCGTTTGCGCCAGGATCCTGAGCGCTGGGGCAAGCCAACTGCTGCTTTGCTTGGCTCCTTGATGGCTCAGCTCGACTTGGAAGTTGGCTCCATTGGTGGCAAGGACTCCATGTCTGGCTCCTTCGAAAACCTCGACGTTCCTCCAACCTTGGTAAGCTTCGCTACTGCATGTGGCAAGGTTGATCGCATCACTTCGCCAGAATTTAAGCAGGCAGGAAGCCGCGTAATTGGCATTGCTCCTGAGTACCAGGAAGATGGCATCACTCCTGAAACTGAGAGCATGATTGCTGCTATGAACTTGATTGAAGAGCTCATTGGCAATGGCTACGCTGCTGCTGTTTCTACCCCTGGCTATGGCGGACACGCTGAGGCATTGTTCAAGATGTGTGTTGGTAATGGCATTGGCCTTACCATTGCTGATAATGCCTTTGGCGAAAATGCTGCTGGTCTCTTCGTCCCTGCTTACGGCTCCTTCATTGTTGAGCTTGCAGCTGAAGAGAAGGCTGGTTGCCCAACTGCTGCTGAACTTATTGCAAATGCATGCGAGAGCGGTGCAATTGTCGAAGTAATTGGCACCACTACCCCAGAGTATCTCTGGAATGTTGCGGGTGAGACTATCAACTTGGCAGGCATTCAGGAAGCTTGGGAAGGTGCTCTTGAGCCAGTATTCCCTTATCGCGGCGAAGGTGCTTGCGTTGAGCAGATTAGCTACACCGATAAACTTCCTTTGACCTTGGAAACCGTGACCGCAAAGCCTCGCGTTATTATTCCGGTATTCCCTGGTACTAACTGCGAATTCGACACCGCAAAAGCATTTGAACGCGCTGGTGCAAAGGCTGAGGTTTTGGTAATCAACAACCTCTCACCAAATGCAGTTGTAGAAAGCACCCAGAAGTTGGTTAAGGCTATTAACAACAGCCAGATCATTATGCTTCCTGGTGGCTTTTCCGGCGGTGACGAGCCTGACGGTTCCGCAAAATTCATTACCGCATTCTTCCGTTCTCCTGAAGTAACTGAGGCAGTGCGCGATTTGCTCCAGAACCGCGACGGTTTGATGCTTGGTATCTGCAATGGCTTCCAGGCATTGGTAAAGCTTGGCCTTGTTCCTTACGGCGACATTCGCCCTATGGATGACACCTGTCCAACCCTTACCTTCAACAACATTGGTCGTCACCAGAGCCGTTTGGTTCGCACTCGCGTTGCTTCCTCTTTGAGCCCATGGCTTTCCATGTGCCAGGTTGGAGATATTCACAACATTGCTATCAGTCATGGTGAAGGTCGTTTCGTTATTTCTGACGAGCTCTTGGCTCAGCTCAAAGCTAATGGCCAGATTGCAACTCAGTATGTTGACGAAGCAGGCAATCCTTCCTTGGATATGAGCGTTTGCCCTAATGGTTCTATCCTTGCTATTGAAGGTATCACCAGCCCAGATGGACGAATCTTGGGCAAGATGGGCCACACCGAACGAAGTGGCAATGGCCTCTATAAGAATGTTCCAGGAAATAATTACCAACCTCTCATTGAAGGTGGCGTAAATTACTTCTTAAGCTAGAACGATTTATGGCGCCGAGTAACCCTCGGCGCTTTTCTTTTTTGCGAAGGTGCGCGGCTGGTTTACTCGTGGCGCCTCGCGCTTTAACCGAGAGCGTACTCGTGGTGCCTCGCACTGTAATCGAGCGCTCTGTTCGTTTTACTTGAACATGTGCCGCGCGGCTTTTTCAGCGTGCTCGGCTAACTCGTACTTCACTTACCTAGGAGACTACATGGCTTTTCTTGTTGCTTACTATGTACCAAGCTGTGAAAATACCGAAAACGCTCAGGGAGCAGCTTCCCTTGGCGAAAAGACCGCGGTTGAGACCGTAGCTCATCGCATTGCTTCGTTTACGGAAGCATCCATTTTTAAGATTGAGCAGCTCGAACCTTACTCAGCTGATTACCAGCAGTGTGTTGCGGAGGCCGTTGCTCACAAAGAGGCAGATGCAAGGCCTGAACTCAAGCTTCTTCCTCGCGATTTAGATGATTACGATGAAATTTTCATTGCTTTCCCATCCTACGGAAACACCGTTCCAATGGCGGTGCTTACCTTCCTTGAGAGCTTCGACTTTGAAGACAAGACCATCAGGCCTGTTTGCATTCATGAAGGAGAAGGTATGGGAAGCGCACAGGACGCTATTGCGCGCGTATGCCCTACCGCGCTTCATGAAGAAGGCATTGCTATTGCATCCAATCAGGCAAGCACAAGCGCTAATGCTATCGAAGGATGGCTCAAGCGTGTCATTGGCCCAATTATTTGGTAAGAAGGCGTTAATCTCAAATGAAAGCTTCAACCACCCAAACTTCTTTCCCTTCAACCTTTAAGGGCGCACCAGTGCTACCCGTAGCAAAAGTTGTTGAAAAAGAACAAGAGATTGCTGCTGGGGGCACTCCGTTAAAAGAGCTTATGGCCCGTGCGGGTCAAAGTGTGTGTGAGTACTTGTTAGAGAAGTTTCCTGAAATGGAAGATAAAACCGCCGTTGTGTTTGCTGGCTCAGGCAACAATGGTGGCGATGGCTGGGTTGTTGCTCACCATTTAGCGCAAGCAGGCTGGAAGGTGTCTTTAGTAAGCGCCAAGACAGCGTTAGAGATCAAAGCAGAACCTGCTCACGAAACAGCGGTGGAGCTTTCCCGCGCATGGGATGCTCTAGATACAGAAAAGAGCATTGGTTCTGACGACTCTGACTCTACCGACGATGGTTCTATCGGAACTAGCTCTAGCGACACAGACTCTAACAACGCTGGTTTTGCATGTGTACCACAGCTCTACCTTAACCCTTCTGACGAAGAGCTTTCCACACTTTTGTCTGAAGCCGATGTGGTAGTAGACGGAATTTTAGGAACGGGCTTTTCGCAAACCAGCATTAGAGCACCGTATGACAGTTGGATTGCGCTTGCCAACAAAGAGCGCGCAGACCGCGAAGAGACTCAAAACAAAACTACTAACGATAAAAACGTCCGCGGAAAACTCTTTTGTTTGGCTATCGATATTCCAAGTGGTGTTTCCGCAGATACAGGACTTGCTTCAATCCCTTGTTTTGAAGCAGATGCAACCGTCACGATGATTGTGTATAAGCCCGCATTCACCATGGAACACTGCGCGCACCATATTGGTGAAGCAGTTTTAGCACCACTGATTTAGCGCTAACACAAAACTTCCTCTTCATAAGGTACTTTAAATCCATTCGCAAGAGCGCAATTACTTTACTCTGCCTGTGTACGAAATAAGCCAAATGCTCAATTGCATTTGGCTTTATTGTTTGAATCAATATTTAGTTCGGATAAAGGTTTGGGCTCGGTTTAGCCTAAGCCTTTATCTACTTCTTCAAAAGGTGGCGAATAGCTGCAACGGGATGCTTCGTAATCATGCGCGGTCCTGAAAAACGCATTATCGCGCATATTTTTTCACGCATGTCTGACTTGTAGCAATGGTTTTCGCACTCCTCGCAGCTTGTTTTCACGTCCATCTTCTTACAACGAAGGGTGCGTTCAACGGCGTACGCATCAAGTGCGGCGCACTCTGAGCACACAAGTTCCTTGCAATGAGCTGCGTGAGTTCTTTCATCCTTTGGATGGTTAGCAGCGCAGTAGAGAGCCACCATTTGGGAAATGGTGCGCATCTCTCGTACGCGTTTCTTCTCAGTTTTAGGATTACTTTCCGTTGTTTGCAAGTTCCTGTGCCTTCTTGCGCTGTGCAGCACGCTCCTGGTTCTGCTTTGCGCGAGCCTGCTTACGAGCACGAGTTGCCTTCTTGGAGTTGTCAGTAGAACGACCATAACGTGCATTCTTACGCAATGGACGAATACGCAATGCGTCAACCGCAACTGCTAATGCGATGAAGGTCCAACCAAGAATGTAGAATACGGAAGAAAGGAAGTCATTGTTGAGGAACAGGTCGTTTGCAACAATTGGTGGAATCAAAGTGCAAAGACCGCAACCAATAAGGATGAACCAAACAGCACGCCAACGCTTGTATGCTGCAGTGCCTGGGTTACGATAACGAGCTTCCGCTGCCTTCTTATCTTCTTCGGAAAGATTCTCGATGGTACGAGTTTCATTCTCCATGTCTAACAAGGTGTAGCGCTTCTTTTTCTTGCGCTTTTCCTGATACTCCTGCTTAGCAACTTCACGCTGTGCTTCAAGCTCTTTTTCCTTCTGAGCCTGCTTGCGCTGCTGATTCTTAGAAAGCTCAGGAGCTTTTTCACCGCCACCAAAAATCTTTTCAGAAAGCTTCTTCTTAGGCTTGTAATTTGGATCCTTCATATAAACCGAAGAAGCGGCTTTCTGTGCTGGTTTTGCGGATGCAGCACTTTTACGGGTAGTGCCTTTTTTGCCACCTTCCTGGTTGCGTTCGTTCATTGGATTACGTGTTGACATCTAATTAATCTCCTTGATTTACAAAGAAGTACAATTTTCTCGAAATTCTATTCTACAGGCAAATACCCTTGTTGGCTAACCCTATCCTTTGGTTTTATACAATTTGTTCCACAGTTTCGGATATTTGTCTAATGATTCTCAATAAGAAAACCGTCCTTTTCGCTACAAAAAGGACGGTCAACTGTCAAACTAAGCTATCCGCTCTGGCTTTTTATAAGGAAAGCGCCTCCGAAGAATAATTACTTTTCGAAAGGCTTTCCGGTAAGAATCTCATAAGCCTGAATGTACTTCTGGCTGGTCTTTTCGATAATCTCCTGTGGAAGATGTGGTGGCTCGCCGGTACGATCCCAGTTTTCATTCAGCCAGTTACGTACGAACTGCTTGTCGAAGCTTGGCTGCTCTTTACCCACTTCGTAGGTTTCTGCTGGCCAGAAGCGAGATGAGTCTGGGGTCAAAACTTCGTCGCCCAAGATAATCTTGCCATCATAGATGCCGAACTCCAACTTGGTGTCAGCAATAATGATGCCACGGCTTGCTGCATAATCAGCTGCCTTGGTGTATACCGCCAAGGTGAGGTCACGGATTGCCTGTGCGTTCTCTTCGCCAATAAGTTCTACGGTTTTCTCGTAGCTGATGTTTTCGTCATGGTCGCCAATTTCTGCCTTAGTAGAAGGAGTGAAGAGAGCCTGTGGCAACTTGGAAGAATTTACCAAGCCTTCTGGCAATTCAATGCCGCACAAGCTGCCGGTTGCCTGGTAATCCTTCAAACCAGAACCGGTAAGGTAACCGCGAACGATGCACTCTACAGGTAGCATGTCAGCTTTCTTTACCAACATGAAACGACCCTTTAAGTAGTCTGCATATGGCTGGAATTTCTCTGGCAAATCTGCAACGTCAGTAGAAATGATATGGTTCTCAACAACATCGGAAAGAAGCTCAAACCAGAAAAGAGAAATCTGAGTGAGTACCTGACCTTTGTAAGGAATTTCGTCCTTCAAAATGTAATCAAACGCAGAAATACGATCGGATGCAACAAAGAGGAGCTTGTCACCTAAATCGTACAAATCGCGCACTTTGCCTTGTGCGTCTGGCTTAATATCAATTCCTGGCATAACATTCCTTTCTCATGAATGTTGACGTTTAACCATTTTTCAATCATTGATGAGCTCAATTGTTGTTGAGCTCGCAAACCCCGAGCACTGCATCCGCGGTCACATTTGCGCGCTTTATGCAAGCTCGTAAGTGCAAACTGCTTTTGTTTGCCTACTCATTATGAACCATTTTCCCCGTTGAGGCACGAAGATGCTTCTAATCGTTACGAACGACCCGAAAAGGGCTAAGCCGCCCGCTACAGACAACCCACAAAGAGCGAAACAATCACCAGCTAATCATTGCGAACAGCCCGAAGATGTTCAGTCACCCACTACGAACGACCTGAAAGACGCTTGCGAGTAACTCGTGCACTCTGTTCCGTGTAGAGTGGGATATTGATAGTGAAGGTTGCTCCTTCGTTAGGTCTACCCTCAACGCGAACCCAACCATTATGCCTATCAACAATTTCCTTTACTACCGAAAGGCCAATTCCTAAGCCGCCCGTTTCACGCGCTCTACCAGAATCAGCTCGCCAGAAACGCTGGAATACCTTCTTTGCTTCTTCAGCCGTAAGACCAATGCCGGTGTCCTTTACGATAATCTGGCCCATGATGTCGCCCTTATGAATAATGAGGGTAACCTTTCCTCCTTCAGGCGTATAGCGCACTGCATTCGAAATCAGATTTGCCGTTGCCTGGCGAATCATGTCTTTGTTGCCATACACGTACACATGAGGGTCGTGGATATATTCGAACTCTAAGCCCGATTCGTTTACCAAAACCGCATGGGTAGTAGCAATGGCATCCATGAGCTCTACTAAGTCAAGGCGCTCGAATTCAACAGGCGTAGCACGATTTTCCAAACGAGAAAGCTTAAGCAATGCATCAACAAGCCTACTCAAACGAGAAACCTCAGAGTGAAGCGTAGAGAGATGCTCCTGATCAGGTTTGTATACCCCGTCAATCATTGCTTCAACGGTTGACTGAATAGCCATCAATGGAGTTCTCAGCTCATGAGCAACGTCAGTAACAAGCTGACGTTCAAGCTTCTGATTTGCCTCCAGCTCTTCAGCCATAGCATCAAAGGTTGAAGCCAACCTGCCAATATCGCCCTTTACCTGGACTCCCGTGCGCGCCGTCATGTCGCCTTCTTTAAGCTTGTTGGCAGCAACAGTAATTTGCTGGACAGGCCGCATCATTCCTCGGGCAAAAATAACACCCGCAATCATAGCGAAGACAATGCCTACAAACGCAGCAATAAACAGCGCCAAGTACGTGTTGTTTTTGAACTGGATGTCTGGCTCGGTGAGCAAGGAATCGGATCCGAAAACGCTTACGTATACGGCACCTACCTTTTCGCCATCACACATGATAGGAGCCATAGCGGTGTTCTTATCCATTTGTTTTTGCATAGGGTAGTTTGTATCAATTCCTGAAGGACGTTCACTATAAATAACGTGACCGTCAGCATCTACCACCGTGATAAACACGGAATCATACAAGGCACTTGCTGCACTTGCCGAAGCAAGGGCGCCACCGTACCAGTCGTTCCAGCTTTTCTCACAGTTTTCCGCAATGGAGTCAGCAAGGCGCTCCATGTTTTCACGGGTGTAGTCCTGGAAGAAGACCTCCCAGATACAGGCCAATACACAACCAAGCGCGGCAATAGTTGCTACCGCCACTACCACGAATGCCATGGCAACACGGGAGGTAAAACTAAGACCGCGCGTTTTTTCTTCAGAGTAATTGTTTTGTTGGTTAACCATACCGAACACTTATTGCTTTGTTGGATCCTCGAAACGATAGCCTACGCCATGAACGGTGTGAAGCCACTTAGGGTTACGAGGATTATCGCCAATCTTTGCACGAAGGTTCTTTACATGAGAGTCAATAGTGCGCTCATATCCTTCGAAGTCATAACCGAGTACTTTTTCAACCAGCTCCATACGGGAATATACCCTACCTGGCTGACGGCAGAGGGTGGTAAGCAAGTTGAACTCACTTGCAGTGAGGTCTACCTCTTCGCCATTTACAAGAATCTTGTGGCCGGAGAGGTCGATGGTCAATTCGCCAAATTCCATAACTTCACGGGAAGATTCATTTTCAGAATGAACACGGCGAAGTAATGCACGTACACGAGCTACCAACTCACGAGGGCTAAATGGCTTTACCAAGTAGTCATCCGCGCCAAGCTCGAGTCCGATAATACGATCCTCAACTTCACCCTTTGCGGTAAGCATGATGATAGGCACATCGGAATTGTCACGAATTGCACGACATACGCGCTCACCAGGAACGCGAGGCAACATAAGGTCAAGGATAACTAAATCAAAGTGGTGGTGAGAAAACTCTTCGAGTGCCTCCTGGCCATCTCCAACTGATACAACCATGTATTTTTCGCGTTCGAGATATGCTGCTACGGCATCACGAATAACTTTTTCGTCTTCTACTAATAAAATGCGTCGAGTTTCGTTGCTCATCAGAAGTCTCCTTTACTTAACGCGCTCTTTCACAAATAATAATTGATATGCAAGTTTCATGTTTGGGAATATTGTAACAATTGCACCAATTACCCTCTATTTTCTGAATCAAATGCCACAATATCCCTGCAGGAAATACGCAATAATTTCATTAATTGATTCGAATATAAACAGGATGACCCGTGCCACAAAAAAGAAGACCAAATAGTAATGCACCAAAATCACAGCCTACCCGTAGGTCGGTTAATCCTCGTCCAAAAGTTTCTTCTTCCTACAGTTCAGCCAACAAGAAAAATGGCTTTTCAACGTCATTGCCAGGCCCCCTTTCAAGCACCGAGTCTTCACGACCAAGCTTAGATGGTTCTCGCTCGGGCATTGGTAAGCCTGTCAAAAGATCAGATTATGGCGAAGGTGGATTTTCCTCAGGAGGATTCTCTGCCGGAGATGGCGTTCCCTTCTCACGCCGAAGTCTGCTCATTGGCGCAGGCGCATTGGCAGGCGTAGCGTTAGTAGGAGGTGTTGGCAGCCAAGCTGTTTCTTCCAACACGAAAACTACCAGCGAGCTAGACATTCTTTCTGTTCCTGAGGACAAAGTCACGAACTTGACCGACTTATCCGAGGTTGCTTCAGCAGACCACGTAGCGCTCATTGGAAACTTCAAGCTTCCTTACGGCACCCTGTGTTGGGCTGACAACAGCACGGTTGCTGCGTGCCTTGTTCCAGGAGAGACTTCAAGCCCGCTCAACACGGTTCGCTTGCTCTATCTTTCAACGGGATCAAACCCGGTAGTTCTCACCAATGCTGTAAATCACGATAAAGGCTTCGAGATTATTGATGTGCGCTGCAGTGATTCAGGCATGATTTGGGTTGAAGCAAACCTTTTCACCAATCAGTGGATTGTCATGACCGGCTTGCTTTCTGGCGGTACCGTAACCGGAATTCTTCAGGTTGATCAGGGAGACGGAAACTGGGTTTCTCCTTCTATTGCCGCCGTGCAAAACCGTGCTTTTTGGCAGGTATGCCCTACCACTACAGGCGATAACGCAAACGACCGCTCTGCACTCAAGCATGCCGTCTTTGGTTCGAGCGAAGTAGGCGTTGCGTGGACTTCAAAGCGCGCCTTCGCTACGCGCGTTACTCCCGTAATTGACGGCGTAGTTATCACTCCTCGTGCTGACTCCACCAGTGTTCATTACCAGCTCACAAAAATCTCTGCTGCCGACGCTACCATGGTTGACCAGCTCACCTTGCCTGCTTCAATGAAGCCATTTGAAGCAACGTATTTGGGAAGCGGTTTTTCCTTCAGTTTTGACGCGATTTATAACTACGGAGGCGGCATTGCCAATTTGGGCACCTACGCCCCTATGCAAGCAACCAACGCGTATAGCTACAACGATTCCGAATGGTTCCGTTTTGGCAGAACTCCAACGGCAGCCCCTTGTTGGTCGGATGGTTGGTTTATTGCTAAATCCACGCGCACTATTGTTGGCATCCACTTTCCTGACAAAGTGTTCTTCTCTATCGATATTGCAGACAACACTGATACGTATGGCGAATACCTTATTTCGTCAGGAACGCAAAATACGTTCTGCGGCTTGAGCCAGATTAAGAGCACTAAAGCCGGCGAAGAGTCGTATGCGCAAGTTCGCGTGTATTCCATAATCTAAACGGGGCATAAGTTAATACGAAGCATTGCCTAATGCAGAGCTGTGAAGACTGCTAGTCCTAAACCTAACTGCACTTATTTCTGGCGAACACGCCTTCTTACTACCATTGTTACGCAAGCCGCTGCAGAAATAAATGCCAAAACACTCATACCTATTACCATATTGCCCGTAGCGTCTCCTGTTTCAGCAAGATTCTTTCCAGACTTATTTGATGATTTGTTGTCTGTGGTAGTACCAGAATCATTACTGCTGCCAGGCTGGTTTGGATTAGTTGGTTCTTCTGTATCACCTGGTATTTCCTCACCATCAGAATTGGACTTGTCAGAAGTGAGCACCGCATACGTTGAAAACGTCTGAGCCTTAAATGTGATTATGCCATTTTCAAAATCAACGCTTTCAGGCTCAATAAACTCAGTTTTACCATTGTGAACGTGAGCAATTCGAACTTTTTTTCCTGCAATAAGAGCTGGATCAACTTTCAATTTGAAGGTGATTGGCCCTGGTAAAGAATCAATTTCTATTGCGCTTGGTGAAAATATCAGATAATCGTCGCCTTCTCTATACGTTACTTCCACAAGCATATTCACACTCAAATCGAAGTAGGCAGCCACTACTTCATTCTTTTTAAGTTCATTATTAATAGACGATACATCACCTGAAGGAACGGCATCTTCTTCTAATTCTTTAGCGTTGATTACTACTTCAGATTTTGTTATTTCTGTATTTGGATATTGAAGAGCGGCTCTTAAATTTTTCTCTACGTCAGTTAGTTTGCTATCAGGACTCAAGATTTTTTCAATTTTTGCAGCAAAAGCATCTTCCAGAATCTCTTGCTCAGCTGCTCCCACTTCTACTTCAGCAACACTTTCCTCAGGGGGAGTAACAGTGAAATCATCATTTTCATCTACCTGATAACAGAAATCTACAGTTCCGTTACTATCCTGACAATAATATCTGCCGTCATAATAAGCCGAAACATCAAAAGCGTCATAACCATTAGTTGTAAAAGTGCCACCCGTAATTACGTATGGATTACCAATAGTGTTTATTTGAGCAACAATTGGATTATTAAAGTATCCTCCCGTAATTTTTATGCAACTGTCAACCTGATTAGTGACATCGCTACCAATCCAAGCTGAACTATTTTTTCCTGTAAAAGTGCCCCACTAACTGTCACCGTTGCAGTTGAGTCATCATTGGAAACATAAAGTCCATAAAATTCTGTAGAAGAATAGTCGCCACCATTAACTTCTAAAGACCCACCATCGGATGCCAAACCGCCATGAGCACCAGACACCGTAACGGAATTTTCGGAAGAAGGAGTAATGGTCATTTTTCCTGTGGAAATAATTGCGTAAGTACGTTTATTTACGCTAGTAAATGTTCCACCAGTAATTGTTACGGTTCCACTGTTGTTCAAGCAACCTGGACCACTTGTATCTCCTGCTGATCCTACATGCTCCGTCTTGAAGGTACCACCTTCAACGTAGAGTTCTGCTTCATTCCAGACGCACGCTCCACCATTCGCATCAATAGAATAAATGGTGCCGCTTTTTATAGTCATCTTTCCTGAACCTAAATTTTCAATACCTCGTGCTTTTATTGCGCCCGTTTGAGAAGAACTTGAATCAGAAAGGGTAAATACACCGTAATTATCTATTGCATAGTAATGACGAGAGTTATCGCCGGTTTTAAGCGTGGTTGATAAAGTAAATCCATTCAGATCAAGATTTACGGTTTGAGTTGATGCAATCGTGATAAATCCTGGAATTTCAACATCAGCCAACAAAACAATAGTGAATTCGGTCTCATTTCCTACCAAATTAATAAGCTCCGTAATGGAAGACACTTCGGTTTCAGTAGAGTCTATTATCACCTTTGCAATTGAAGTACTGGACTGCTGCTGAATGCCCTCAGCAGTTCTAGCTGCTTTCGCAGAAGAAGACTGTGAAGAT
>JBJEKV010000026.1:0-1541 GCA_051878815.1 Anaerotardibacter sp.
ATATCCGTACTCTATCGATTAAAAGGCCAGACACACTTTTTGTCCGCTAACCCTTGACAGAAGCGGTTTTTGAGTTTTCAGGGGGAAATGCTTTCAGTAAATGGTATTGCGAGAGTCTTCTAAAAGACCTTTAGCGAATATGACCCAGGAAGTCCTTTGTGCGGTCTGATTGAGGATTGTCAAACACTTCTTCAGGAGTGCCTTCTTCTTCAACAATACCATCAGCCATGAAGATAACGCGGTCTGCTACTTCGCGCGCAAAGCCCATCTCGTGAGTAACAACAATCATAGTCATGCCATCTTTTGCCAAGTTGCGCATAACGTCTAAAACGTCGCGAACTAATTCAGGGTCAAGTGCTGAAGTTGCTTCGTCGAAAAGCATAACGTGTGGATCCATTGCAAGCGCACGAGCGATAGCAACACGCTGCTGCTGACCACCGGAGAGCTGGCTTGGGTAGAAATCGGCACGCTCTTCCATACCAACTTTGCGAAGCTGCTCCATGGCAATGCGCTCTGCTTCTTCGACAGAACGTTTCAATACTTTTTGCTGAGCAAGCATGATGTTTTTCTTAGCGGTGAGATGCTGGAACAAATTAAACTGCTGGAACACCATACCTACATGCTCACGCAATTTATTGATGTTAGTTTTTGGCCCGGTAATCTCTTCGCCTTCAATATAAATATGGCCACTAGTTGGTTGTTCAAGGAGGTTAATACAGCGAAGCATGGTGGATTTACCTGAACCAGAAGGGCCGAGGACTACTACCACTTCGCCTTTTTGAACTTCAATATTTACATCGCGCAAAACCTTGGTGTCGCCAAAGGATTTTTCAAGATGTTGAATGCTTACCATGGCATTACTCATTGTTTGCCTCCTTGTTGTTTCGTGAGGAGTTTAGTGGTTTTTGTCCTCCCTCGGGAGTGGTCATGGTTTCTTGCTCCAGGGTTGGAGTAGCGCTGTATCCTGCAGCAACTTCTGCATCAACGGTTGCTACGGAAGCAACTGCACCAGCTGTCTGACGCTTGAAGAGCTTTTTTGTTTTACGTGCTGGCTGAGCATTAGCTTTATTCATGTCCAGCTTGCGTTCCATAACACCAACGAGGTTTGCCATTGGGATGGTGATTACCAAGTAGAAGAGTGCTGCCACGATGTATGGCGTAATTGATCCCGTAGAAGCAACAATGGATTTTGCGTACATAACAATTTCCATTACGCCTACTGCCGCCAACATGGAAGTATCTTTGTAGAGCAAGATGAATTCGTTAGTCATGGTAGGGATAACGCGGCGAACCATCTGAGGAATGATAATGCTAAAGGTGGTTTGAAGTTTGGTCATGCCTAATGAGCGAGCTGCTTCGGATTGTCCCTTAGGAATAGACTGGATGCCTGCGCGGAAAATTTCGCACTGATACGCAGCGGAATTCAATACCAATACCGCAACACCCAATGGGAAGTTTGGAACATTGATGCCTGCCAAAGGGAGTCCAAAGAAGGCAATGTAGATTTGCAAGAAAAGTGGCGTGCCACGAACAACGTTAAC
>JBJEKV010000027.1:0-6559 GCA_051878815.1 Anaerotardibacter sp.
TACGTCTAATTTTTTCAGTTGGCAAGCAACTGCAAAAATGTGTGCACAACTATTTTCCAGCTGATTATTGATGCTCTTTTGGTTGTTGTCTACTCTCAGGTTCCGCCTTTCTTTCTAAAAATGACATGGATCACAAGTTGCTTTAGGGCAATTCTGTTTCCTCATGCCAAGTCTGGCTGTCGGACGAAATGAGAATGAACTTTGCGGGTAGTTGGTCGATTCGTTTGCTTCTAGGTGGGGTATGTCGCAATGTTCTGACGGTCGAATGTGTATGAAAACTAACGACCGATTATTCATTGGTGCCATTTCTAAATCGCACACAGGCCTTCTCAGCAACATCCATTTTTTGGGAGATTCGCGCGATTCGGTAAATGCCAGGGAAGATAATTACACCGCTAAACAAACTTTTGGATTGCGGCAATTGTTTGCGCATAGGCTTTCTCGATGCGGATCATCTTCTCAGAGATATCAATCATTTCGCCTTCGCCTTGCAAGAGTTCTGTAAGCTCATTGCTGATTTCGAAAAGGGGAGCAAAACCCAGATATTGACAAGCGACTTTGAGGGTATGAACGGCTCGAAAAGCTTCTGCTCGATTGCTGTTTGTAACTGATGCACGTAAAAGCTCCATGCTGGAGTCTTTCAAAAAAATAAGCAGCGATTCACGGATGAGTTCGTCATCCGATAAAAGGGCGCGAGCTTCCTCTAAATTGCCATCCATTTCTGCGTAGCATTCTTCAAGAGTCATATAATTTTTCCTTTTATCTAAGGTAAAAATATTTTTTTCATCTGGGTATACATCTTATAATCCAAAGGCACTAGCTATATTCTCGTTGCTAGCGCTTTCCCGATTGCATGCGGAATGCCCACAACTAAGGTATTGCCCATACAAAAAGCCCTGTGACCGTCTGTCATGGTTTTGCCATTACCTTCGTCTCTTGTCCAGCCTTGGGGAAACATCTGGATTTGATTGAGCTCGTCAGGCACCAAGCGGCGTATCTTTCCGTTTTCGGCATAGATGGCATGCTTCATACGGCTTGCTCCCTTACCTCCTTCGCCCGTAAGGATGGTGCGGGCAGGTTTATCTAAAGGGTCAGGCCAAGCCATGGCGCCTTCGCTGTAGGTATAGGTGAAACCCTCTTTAGTGGTGCGCTTGATTATCTTGGAAGCGCGCTGTTCTTTCCATTTAGGGATATCTTCTTCGGTAATAAAAAAGGAGGAAGGAACTTCGCTATCTGGCACACGGATATCTTCAAGGCGCGCAATGAGTTAGTTTTGCCTTGAATTTGTTTTGGTGCAGCGTCGTTCCAGGTAACAACAAAACTCAGGCGTTGTCGGTCTTGAGTTCAGGCATGTTTTGGTTCAGCGTAGTTTCTGGTTGTCGAAAGGCTTTTCGTAAATGATTAGTTTTTTAGTTTCATCAATGTATCTGCTGCGGCCAGAGCGAACATTGTTCGATTTAGTATCGTTTTGGTTTTTATGGCAAGCATTACAATGCATGTAATTCTCGTGTTTCGCACTCCAAATCCCACACATTTCGCGAATCTTCTTATAATGAGGCTCAGAAAGCATCCTGATTCTTTTTTTGCTTGGGGGTTGCCATGGGCACTATTTTGAAGTCTTCAAACGATAGTATGCTTCAGGTTTCGAAAGTTCTTATCATCCTGTTTGCCGCTCAGGTGTTAGCGCTTATTCAACCAGGAAAGCTTCACGTACTTCTTGGATTTCTATTTATCGCATTCTTGGGAGTCCACGCGCTTCAGCACAAAAAGTGGTTTACGTCTTTGAGAAAAGGTCGCTACACCAAAAAACGCATAGTGCGGACAGTGATTATCGCAGCAACCTTGCTTCTCCTAGTGGTTCTTCTAGTTAGCGGGTTTTTCGTTCCGGGCACCACTAAACAGTTCCTTTTCCAGGGGCTTGGATCGTGCGCGGGCATACTTCATGTTGTGTTTACTGTTGGTGCTTGCGTGGCCTTGGCTTTCCACGTAAAGCATTCGAGAAACCCTTTCAAAAAGAAAGCTAAAACGAGCCGTTAGTAGGGAAACCCTTCCTATTACCGCGCTTTTTTCCAAGCGAACCGATTGGCGAGCGCATCACACAAAGTCTTTGCTATAATTGGCACATTAACCAAACTGTATAAAGAGTATGGGAAAAGATTATGAAAAAGAGATTTTTGAGCGTATTGCTTGCCCTTTGTTTATCACTAGCGCTTGTGCCTGCTATGGCGTTTGCGGAAGGAACTATCCCGAACACTGGAACACTTTCAGATGAGAATGCAGTATACGATTATAAGGTGAAAAATTCCATTCCAGGCAAAATTTCGGGCGGCACCTTTAACAACACAGTAGAAAACAATGACTCTGGAATAATATCTGGCGGCACATTCTATGGCAAAGTAAAAAATAGTTATGGTGGCTATATAAAAGATGGTACATTCAATGATACAGTAGAGAATTCAGCTGAAAGCACAATAGCAGGTGGCACTTTCAATAGCGCAGTAACCAACAAAGCTACCGGAATCATATCTGGCGGCACATTCTATGGCAAAGTAGAAAATAAAGATATTGCCACAATAGAAGGTGGCGTCTTTTACGGTGGTATTTCGGGTAGTTACTCTTTTCCTCCTAAAACAACTTGTTATTCCGTTGAATTTAATTTGAACGGTGGTGTTGGAGACATACCAACTCAGTATTTCGTCGATACTACTTCAGGTGTGGCCTTAGAGCCTCAAACCAATCCAACTAGAGATGGTTATGATTTTACTGGCTGGTACGCAGATGAAGCTTGTAAAAATCCATACAATTTTGAAAGCCCGGTAACAAGCACCTTTACTCTCTATGCAGGATGGGAAAAAGAACAGTCTATTTCTGTAAGTGCAAACTACACTACCACTGTTGAGCAGTTAGGCAATGTTGCTCCTGGTGAGACTACTTTCAATTTGAGAGTTATTAATTCTACCGGAGATAAAGTAAACCCTGGCAATGTTAATATTTCTGCTTCTGTTACCACTTATGGTAAGGGTGATTATCTTAGCACTATAACTTTTACCGGCATCCTTACCGAGCTCAAGCAATTATTTGATGAAAACAGCAGAGTATACGTACAGCAGGTAGATGAAGGTCTGCCAAACTGGGAATATGACAATACTGTTTGGTGTTTGCAGCTGTATGACATTGGCAATGATGGACCAGCTTATCTGTCTATTTTCCCAACAAAATATGAGGAATCCGATAATGGTAAATTCTACTATGTTGAAGATGCAGCATATTCAGTAAACCAAATGACCTTCAACAATAAATATACCGAAAATGCTGGTGGTGCAAGTGAAGATGGAACCAATCCTGCTTCAACAGATACAAACAAAGACACCCAATCTACTGAAAAGACTCTTCCTCAAACTGGTGATAATACCTTCGTTTTAGTAGGCGCTTTGATTCTTGCATCAGTTGTAGGTTTGATTGGTGCTGGCGTATTCGCACGTGCTAACCGCAAAAAGGGCTTGCACGCAAAGTAAAGTAAAAAAGAATACGCTCGTTATTTCGACGCGCAAATTTTGTCAATCATCTGAGCAGCTTCTTTATTGAGGCTGCTCAAGTACTTTTGCGTGCTTTTCTTTGGCAATGTGTTATACACCGCTCGTGCAACAAGCATCTGACCACGGTCATTTCTGATAGCATCCTCAAGATTGTTTGACTTCAGATACTTCTTTAAATGATGAAGAGGATAGACAAACTTAGCAATCAACAGAGGAACAAAAAATGGTGCAAGGCCAACCAACGTAACACTTGCCATATACCAATCAAATTCAATGAGTGAATAACCAACTGCAACAACATAAATCGCCACAAGCGTATAAAAACGACGGCTTGAAAGAAATGCTATGAAACCGTTTGGTTTGTACGCCTCAATTTTCGCAAGAGAAATTCTTGCATCCTGCGTCTCTGTTGCGGAAGCGCTATCCTTCGAAAAGAATTCGCCAAACGTATTATTGAGATCGGAATCAAAAGCCATTCAGTTTTCCTCCCGTTTAGAGCGCAGGTTAATACGTAGTTCAGCTGTCAACTTAACAGGCTAAGATTTCAGCTGCCTATTAAACAGACTTTAAGATATATCAGACTTCAATACTTTAGCAGACGCGTAACCAAGTGTTTATATGTTTTTAAAAGGGCCGTCCCGCACTTGTGATATTCTTTGATACTGTTTTTACCAGAAGGGAGAGTAGTGGGTCGCACTGAAGGAAATATCTTACCGCTTGAATTTCGTGTAGCTGACCTGGACGATATTCAAGAAATTTGGGATCTTTATTCCGTGGTAGTCATGCGCGCTTCAGGCACCGACGAAGATCCATATTGGGTAATGGGCGAGCATCCTTCCATGAAAGAGCTGGAATATCAGCTAGAAGACGGTGTTCTGTACGTAGCAACGCTCTATGGCGAAATTGTTGCAGTAACCGTTATTGAACAGGCCTTTGTTTCCGGCTATGACACCTTCAAATGGCAATCCGGCATCCTCTTGCGTGATTCCGCCGTAATGCGCATGTTTGCTGTGTCGCCTCATTTCCGCGGACAGAAAATCTCTGAGCGCTTTTTGGATTATTGCATCGCTGAAATTCGCAATCAAGGATACAAGGCTATCAGACTTGACGTTATGCCACACTTAAAGCACGCGCAGAACCTCTACATGCGTCATGGTTTTAAGAATCTCGGGGTTGTTAAGTTGGGCCATAAAGACCCTCGTATGCAGATGTCTACACTTTTCGAATTGGTACTTTAAAGCTTCTCAACAGCCACGATGCTGAAATTGCTACTTTCTTTGGAAAGCTGGAAGAGCAGTTTTCGCATGTTTGCCTGGGTAGTGTCTCCCAAAATAGTGAGCTCGAAGGTGACGAATTCGTCAGTGCATTTAATGAGCTCCATCCATTTCATGTCATAGCCGTGATCGCCAATCATGCAGAGAATTGCGCTCATGGCGTTAGGGCGATTCTCCCTGGAAAGACGTACTACTACGTGTTTGGTTGGGGAGTCAGCTAGTTCGTAACCAGCTACCTCTTCGAAAACTTCTTTATTCCATTCATACAGAAGGCCGTATTGGTACATGCGGCTTGTTTCCATGATTTTCTTAACAATGGCAAGGTACTCAACTTTGATATCGTCAGAGATTTCTTTGCCAAGGTTTTCAAGAATAGCTGCTTCTCTATCAGCGCGGTAGATAGTTGTGTTTCCTGATTGAGCCTTGTTTTGAGCAACCTCATACGAGAGTTGGAGTCTTTTTGCTAAGAGTTCACGAATTTGTAAATCAACTTCATCAATGCTGTTTCTAATCTGTTCCATTGTTTGAAATTCCATAGCAACTCTTCTCTTAAACATGCGGACTAAAGTAGCGCGCCTGGCTCTCAATGTTGTACGCAGTTCTTGGCATCCACGGTAAAAGCTCAAGGTGAGATTTACGGCGTAGAGTGGCGCATGCTCTTGGGCAAGCCTGATGCCGTAGGCGGCAATGCGCACGATACTGCGTGAATCGTAAACGTTTATTGGTTAGTATACGAAAAAAGAGCCAAAGAATCAGTTCATTCTTAGCTCTTACGGTTCAAAGATATGTTTTATTGGATGATTAAATCAAGCCATTGAAAATCTTTTCAGGATCTTCCTGTGCAACGTTGATGCCGTGAAGAATCTCAGAAGGGATTTCTCGGTTCTGATCACCTACATACTCCAAATTGAAGGTCTGAACAAAGGTATCAATGCTTCCAGAAAGACGACCACGCTTTGGGCTACCAATAAAGTAGCGAATGCCTGCATCAGAATTGTTTTCAAGATCAACTACGTAATTCCAGTCATCGGTATACATGAGTTTCATTTGCCCCACCATTCCCCTAATATTAAATCTATAGGACTAGTCTATAAAAATCAAAGAACTGATAATTAATGTTCTATAGATTAACACGTAAACGCGAACAGGTTCGTACAGAGAGGCTCTAAGACTTTTAATCGGTTGCAGCTTACTCCTAAACGGTTTTTCAATAGGGTAGGAAAAATCTAGCCTTCCGAAAAAGTCGAAAGTGTTTTTCGTATGAACGTGTTCAGGTTGGGTTACTATTATCAATAACGCTAAGACTAGCTAAAAGGGGCTAGTTAAACATACGCTTGCGTAGAAGGAGGAAATCCAATGACAAAGAAAGTACTTTTACTCTGTGGTGATTTCACTGAAGATTACGAAACAATGGTTCCTTTCCAGGCTCTCTCAATGCTCGGATATCAGGTTGATGCGGTATGTCCTGACAAGAAAGCAGGAGATGTTGTTGCAACTGCTGTTCATGACTTCCTAGGTGAGCAGACCTACACCGAGTTGACCGGCCACAAGTTTGCTCTTACTGCTGATTTTGATGCAGTTAATACTGCCGAATATGAGGGATTGTTTATCACGGGTGGTCGTGCACCTGAGTACATCAGATTGAATCCTCGTGTTATCGAAATTGTTAAGGAATTTTTCGCAGCAGAAAAGCCAGTTGCAGCTATCTGCCATGGTCCACAGGTTCTCTGCGCTGCAGGCGTTCTTGAA
>JBJEKV010000028.1:0-6558 GCA_051878815.1 Anaerotardibacter sp.
TTCAGGAGCAAGGTTGCTTACCGTCATCAACTGGAACCAGCCAACAAGGTATACCACCAAAAGGAACACCACACCAATAAGAACATTGCGCATCAAGAATCCAGAGCGAAGCTTTGTGCCAAAGAAGGTTACGGTCTTTTCGGAAGAGAAAACCTTAGTATTACGTACCAAATGTGCCAATCCGAGTGCTAAGCAAGCGCCCACAAACATGCCAATAATAAAGCCACCAGTAGGACCCATAAGAGCGCCAAGGCCTCCTCTAAAGGAAGAGAACACGGGCAAGCCTAATGCTCCCAATGCGATATAGCAGCCAAGAGCTACCAAAGCCTGGCTTGGCTTAAGAGCGAACAAAACGAAGGCAATTGCAAGAATCTGCAACGTGAATGGAACTGGTCCGAGCGGAATAGTTACCCATGCAGAAACTGCCATAAGCGCAACCGAGAGACCACACATTACGACAGAGCGTACCCTCTCAGACTGGCGAACTGCCACAGACGTCATTTTTTTCTCCTATCTCTCTATATATTTCATAGCGAAAGTATAGGACAGTACGTGTTTCAAACAAGAAAGAAAAACCGACAATAGGTGATTGGTTGCCTATGGATGGAGAGCGAAAAAGCAGCTACAAGAGCCTGCTTTTAAAAGAGCGAGGCTACCATGGAAGCTCCCTTAATCAGGAAGGGCAACAATGTGAACTTCGCCAGAATTTAATGCTTGAAGAGATTCGTTGCTCTTCTTGATAACAAGGCGGCCTCGAGCATCTACATCAACAATAGTGCCTCGCTCAATTACACGAGAGTCTATTGCCTGCATCTCTATAGTCGCACCCATAAAACAGAGCTTTGAGAGGTATTCCTCACGCAATGGGGCAAATCCGCTTACGCTCCACTGCTCATAGTACGACTGGATATTGCTCAAGAATGACACCACAATACCCTCGATTACTTCTGCCTGATTAGGCGCTAAGCCCGCACTCGAAGCTACTTTTTCTATTCCCGGATGGAGCGTTTCGAACCCTTCCTGCTCAGCAAGGTAGGTTGGCTGATATTTTCCCGAAGGCGCATCCTGGTGCTCCGGCCTAAACACATTGATTCCAACGCCCGTACAAAGAGAGGTTCCCCCTGTTACCTCGAGAGAAATGCCCGTTACTTTCGCCTGATTAATAAGGAGATCATTAGGCCACTTAATACCAACCCCTTCAGGGCAGTAGTGCTCGATTGTTTTCGCAACCGCTAGTGAAACTACGAGCGCAAACGTGGAGAGTTGAGAGAGCTCAAGTGAAGGACTGAGAGAAAAAGAAATATAGAGGCCTCCATATGGACTTACCCACTGGCGTCCTTGACGGCCATAACCACCTTCCTGTTTGAGCGCACACGCCGCAAATCCGTGCGTATTGCCGCTCTTAATCTGGTTTTTCACCACGATATTAGTAGATTCAACCACATCGAAAGACTGAATCTTCCACATGGTTGAATCTAACTGAAGTTCTAATTTTGACTGATTTAGCACTGCCATGCTTTGCCAACACTTACCTGATCAAGCGAGACTGCTACATCGTTAGCAAGTATATGACCTGGCATAATATCAAGAAGTGGTTTGACTACAAAGTCACGCTCATTAATACGAGGATGAGGCAGTGTCAAAACTTCATGGTCACACACATAGCCCTGGTAGTCCAAAATGTCGATGTCGCACGTGCGAGGACCATTAGGAATATCGCGAACACGACCAAGTCTATTTTCGATAGCGTGCAAATACTCGAGCAAATCCTTTGGGGCAATGCCAGTTCTCAAAAGAACGACCGTATTAATGAAGTTCTCCTGGTCAAGATAATAAGCTGGTTCGCTTTCGTAGAATGGCGCCACGTCAATAATCTGCGTGTCAGGCATCATGCACATGTCAGCAAGTGCTTGATTAAGCTGGGCAATTTTGCCCTCTTTTTCTTCACCGGGATGAGCAACCAAAGCAACGTTACAACCCATTCCTAAAAGAACGTAAGGGCGAAGATTTTCTTTCAGAGCTTCTGCTGTGAGGGCAACATTATGCGTGCGAATAACGCTTGCACCAAGCTCACATGCCATAACTGCTTCAGCAGCTGAAGCGTCATCCCTATCCTGAGGGTTATCTATGCCGTACGCATAACCGATGTAGCTCTTACGGGAAACAGCAACCATTGAAGGATAACCAAGACGAGAAATCTCATGGAAGTTTCGCATGAGCTCGATAGTCTGCTTTGCAGTTTTACCAAAACCAGGACCTGGATCAAGGCAGATACGATTAGCGGCAATACCCTGTGCTTCAAGTTCCTTTGCGCGAGCAGCAAGGTAGTCACGTACTTCTGCTACCACATCAGTATATTCAGGATTATCCTGCATATGACGAGGGTCATCTCCTTGCATATGCATTACGACCAAACCAGCGCTACAGGCTTTAGCAACCTCAACCATGGCAGGATCTCTGAATCCCGTTACATCGTTGATGATAGCAGCGCCCGCATCAACACAAGCTTGAGCAACCTGTGCATGGCGCGTATCAATGCTTACACAAATGCCCTCAGAAACAAGGGTCTCAACTACTGGCAATACGCGGGAGAGCTCCTCTTCGATAGAAACAGGACTTGCACCAGGACGGGTTGATTCTCCCCCTACGTCAATAATGAGAGCGCCCTGCTCAATCATTTCACGCGCGTGAGCCAACGCCTCATCAGTGGTGGCAAACTGGCCTCCGTCAGAAAAAGAGTCAGGGGTAACATTAAGGATGCCCATAATAATAGGCATCCTTGAGTCAAATTTAAATTGTGAACAGCACCAAATCACTGTTAATCTTCTTTCTTGTCAGAAGGACGAGCGTAAGGATTATTGCTTGAAGACTGAAGTGGGTTAGCTGGCTTGTTTTCTGCAGGTACAGCTTCAACAGCTGGAGCAGCCTCAGCAGAAGGTTTTGCAGAAGCGGTCTCAGCAGCAGTCTCAACAGAAGCTGGCGCCTCATTAGCAGCAGCATTCTGTGCGGAAGCAGCAGGTACTGCAGGAGCACCCGCAGTAGGCTGAGCAGAAGCTGCGCTTGAAGCAGTTGCGGAGGTTGCCTTCTCGGCAGATTCCTTAGCCAAGTATTCAGCCCACTTATTATCAAGCAATGCCTGGCATTCTTCGCCGTCCACCGTTTCACGCTCAAGCAAAACGCTTGCCATCAAGTCCATCTGCTCTTTACGGTTAATCAATACTTCGTACGCACGGTCATGAGCTTCCTTCATAATGCGTGCAACCTCTTCGTCAATACGACGAGCCGTTTCCTCAGAGTAGTCCTGAGTGTTGCCATAGTCACGACCAAGGAAAACCTCATGGTTAGGCTGGCCGAATACCTGCTGACCAAGCGAAGGGCTCATACCATAGGTGGTAACCATTGCGCGCGCCATCTTAGTTGCACGCTCGAGGTCGTTAGAAGCACCCGTAGTGATATCTCCACAGAAGATTTCTTCTGCAACGCGACCGCCCATGAATACAGCCAATTCGTCACGCATTTCATTAACGCTACTCAAAACCTTGTCTTCGTCAGGAATTGAGAGGGTATAACCAAGAGCACGGCCACGAGAGATGATAGAAATCTTATGTACCGGATCAGCAAGCTCTAAGGTATGGCCAACCAGCGCATGACCAGACTCGTGATAGGCAATAGTGGTGCGGGTCTTCAAATCCATTACGCGACCTTTGCGCTCTGGACCAGCAATTACGCGCTCCATAGAGTCGTTAACTTCTTTACTGCCAATAGTTTTCTTATTGCGACGAGCAGACAAGATAGCAGCTTCGCTCATCAAGTTTGCCAACTCAGCACCCGTAAAACCAGGGGTGAGTTTTGCCAAAGTATCTAAGTCAACGTCCTTCTCCAAAGGCTTGTTGTTAGAGTGAACGTCAAGAATCTTTCTACGGCCTTTAACGTCTGGACGATCAACAACAATCTGACGGTCGAAACGACCAGGACGAAGCAATGCAGGATCCAAAACGTCAGAACGGTTAGTTGCTGCAATCAAAACAACGGAATCGTTTGCCTCAAAACCGTCCATCTCTACCAAAAGCTGGTTGAGGGTCTGTTCGCGTTCGTCATGACCGCCACCAAGACCAGCGCCACGCTGTCTACCAACTGCATCAATCTCGTCGATGAAGATAATTGCAGGAGCAGCTTCTTTTGCTTGCTTAAACAAGTCGCGAACACGGCTTGCGCCAACGCCAACGAACATTTCAACAAAGTCAGAACCAGAAATGCTGAAAAATGGAACGCCCGCTTCACCTGCTACCGCACGAGCGAGCAAGGTTTTACCCGTACCTGGAGGGCCCACCAACAAGCAACCGCGTGGAATCTTTGCACCCATTGCCTGATACTTGGCAGGGTTATCCAAGAAGTCTTTGATTTCCTGCATTTCCTCAACTGCTTCATCGCAGCCTGCAACGTCAGAAAACTTTACGTCTGGATGCTCCTCAATGCTCTTCTTTGCCTTTGCCTTACCAAAAGACATCTGAGAGTTGTTTGCCTTGTTCATCTGAGAGAAGAAGTAGAGCAAGAGGCCCGCAATCAAGAGAACAGGGAGAAGAGAAATCAAAATCTGTGCCCAAGGAGAGCCAAGCTTTACGGAGTATTTGATCTCAGGATGAGCAGCCATCAATTCGCCCAAAGAATCTTCGCCAACCCATACAACGGTAAAGTTGTGCTGGCTTCCCAAGTTTGCTCCGTCAATGTTTTCGGTCTTAATTGCATTTGAGCCGATTGCTGAGTTAAGCGCTTCAATACCGGTATTGAATGCCTCGGAACCTGCTTCACCTGCAGTCTGAGCAGGGTAATACACGCCCGTGATCATTTCTGCAGAAGCATCGTATTCAGCCTGCTCGACACGGCCTTGTTCAACTGCCTGCAAGAATTCGGAGGTAACAAGGGAATCGGTTTGACTGATTCCGTTATAAGAAACGTTCCTGGTAAGCATGCCCATAAACATAAAGGCAATAAGCGCAATAATCACAATAGTGATAATGTTGTTACGCTTTTTTCCAGACTTCAAATCTGGCTTCTTTGATGGTTTCTTTTCTGCCATATAACTCTGTTTTTCTACTATCTATTTCTACTAATCAACTACGTTTACTTGGTTGTTTTACAATACCTATTCTTAACCCCAGTTAAGGCACTTAGCTGTAGCCCTAACTGAACAACGTTGCTCGTCCTAACTTTGAGCCACCTTTCGCACCCGCGTCAAGCAACTCTGTTCAACCTCAGCAAGCTCCCTTTCGCACCCGCGCTTACTTTGCTTGATAAACCTCTGGCTTCAAAACGCCAATGCAAGAAAGGTTTCGATACTTTTCCGCATAATCTAGGCCGTAACCCACAATAAATTCGTTTGCGCATTCAAAGCCAACGTACTTGCAATTCAAATCAACCTGTCCAGGAACATCCTTTCGAATGAAAGCTACGACATCGATTGAAGCAGGATTACGAGAAGCCAAATAATCCATAATATAGCGAAGGGTCAATCCGCTGTCTAAAACGTCTTCCGCAATAAGAACGTGGCGATCTTCAATCTCAGTGCTCAAGTCTTTCAATACGCGAACAACGCCTGAACTCTTTACGCCATTTCCATAGGAAGAGACCGCCATATAGTCAATCTCAAGAGGAAGTTTGATTTCACGAATAAGATCCGACGAAAAAATAGCGCCACCACGAAGAAGAGATACTACAACTAAATCTTTATCCTGGTAATCTTTCGTGATCTCCTCACCAAGTTCACCAATGCGCTGTTTTATTTCTTCTTCAGTAAATAAAACTTTTTCAAGAAAGGGATATGTACCCATCTCTGCCACTTCCTGTCTTAACTTCTTAGCGAAGTAAAATTGACTAAACGAAATTAGAGTTTAACAAAAGGAAGAGAAAACCTTCTTGGCATTCCAAGCAGTTTCCTCTTTCGCAATAAATCTTCACTATTCTGGACTTATTTAGCCCTATTCCTCATAAATATAAGAGCTCGAAAATTACTCAGAGCTCCCTTTTTCAGAACAAACCCATGAGAATAAGCAAACTCCAAGAACTTAGCCTTGGAGTTACTTCGGACTCGCTTTGGATTTATTCCTGAGCAATAGGCTCGATAGGAACATGGGTGTTTAACAAGTCTGGGAAATTCTTCAAAAGCGTATCTACTGGCAAACCAACAATATTGTTGTAATCACCTGAATAGTTCTCAACTAACGCAGCGCCTCTGCCTTGGATGCCATATGCACCTGCTTTATCAATGGTCTCACCTGTTGCAACATATGCGTTAATGTCTTCCTTAGTGAGCTCCTTGAAGGTAACATGACTTGTTTCAGTAAAGGTCCTAAAGCCCAAAGAAACGTTGCCGTCTCCCCCGTTTTCTTCCGTTTCGTTAAGGAGAATCATCCATACTGAAACAGCGGTAATAACCTCATGGGTTCTGCCTGAAAGACGAGATAGCATCTCGCGTGCATGATCAGCACTATATGGCTTACCAAAGATTTCGCCATCAAGAACAACCATCGTATCAGCACCAATAACAATGCCAAGTCCCAC